>JBCCRT010000009.1:0-46496 GCA_039201235.1 Planctomycetota bacterium | reverse complement strand
CAGCACCGCGTCGGCCCCGGCCCGGCGGATGCCCAGCAGCGATTCCATCACCACGGCCCGCTCGTCGAGCCAACCACCCCCGGAAGCGGCCGCCGCGGCCTTGATCATCAGGTACTCGCCGCTGACCTGGTACGCCGCGACCGGCAGCGTCGTGTGTTCCCGCACCGCCCGCACCACGTCGAGGTACGACCCGGCCGGCTTGACCATCACCATGTCCGCGCCCTCGGCTTCGTCGAGCGCCACCTCCCGCAACGCCTCCCGCACGTTGGCGGGGTCCATCTGGTAGGTCTTCTTGTCGGCGGGGATCGGCTTGTCGCCGGCGGGCCGCGGGGCCGAGTCGAGCGCCCCCCGGAACGGGCCGTAGAACGCCGAGGCGTACTTGGCGGAATATGCCAGGATCGACACGCCCGTGAAACCGTCGGCGTCGAGCGCGCGGCGGATCGCGGCGACCCGGCCGTCCATCATGTCGCTGGGCGCGACCACGTCCGCCCCGGCCCGGGCGTGGCACAACGCCTGGGCGACCAGCACCTCGACCGTCGCGTCGTTCTCGACTTCGCCGGCGGCGTTGACCAGCCCGTCGTGGCCGTCGGCCGAGTAGGGGTCGAGCGCGACGTCGGTCATCACGCACAACGACGGGTGGGCCGCCTTGAGCCGGCGGATCGCCTCGGGGATCAGGCCCGCGTCGTTACCCGCCTCGTCGGCGGTCTCGGTCTTCCGGCCGTCGTCGATCTTTGGGAACAGCACGACCTTGTCAACGCCGAGTTGCAGCGCCCGGCCCGCTTCGTTTACAAGCCCGTCGAGCGACCACCGCGTCTGGCCCGGCAGCGACTCAAGCGGTGTGTCGCCGGCGTCGGCGTGCAGGAACAGCGGGTAGATCAGCTGCCCGGCGTCGAGCCGCGTCTCGGCGGCGAGGGCACGGATCGCGGGGGTCCGTCGGTTGCGACGGGGGCGTTGCGGCAGGTCCAAAACCATACGTCGATCATACGGCCCGCCGGTTGCGGCCGTCGAAACGCAGCGTCCGCGTCGGGGTCACGATTGCGTCGGCCGGCCGGTCGTGCGGGTCGGCCGGCAGGCCGGTTTGCAGTTGCGTATCGAACGCCAGCCCCACGGCAAACGTGTCGGGGTGCGCCGCGAGGTAGCGGTCGTAGAATCCGCCGCCCTGGCCGAGCCTGACGCCCGTCTCGGGGTCAAATCCCAGCCCCGGAAGGATCGTGACATCGGGCGTGGTTTCGAGCGGCGGTCCGTCGATGCGGACCGCCGACATCCGCCCGGTGTCGGCGTCGTCGACCCGCGGCAAGGTCACGACCACGCCCCGATCGAGCAAGCCGGGGATGAGCGGCGCGGTCGGCACCTCGCGGCCGACGGCGACGTAGACGAAAACACTTCCGGCCGAGGCGTACTCGGGAAGTTTCACGAGACGTTGGTGTAACCGATCACCTCCGGCTTGCCGGTCCGCTTCGGACAGCGCCCGTCTCCGCCGGCGGAGTTCCCGACGCAGCACGCTTTTATCCGCCGCGTTCACGTTTGGTCCGTCGGCCCGAACATGGACGTGGCTCCCTCGCTTCCGGAGAGGTCTTTGCCGGTCGCCGGGTCGATCCGCAGGTAACGTCGCAGCACCGCCACGGCCGCGTAGACGATCGGCGTGTCGATCAGCGCCGCCAGCAGCTTGAACGCGAAGCCCGTCGCGATGAACAGCCAGAGCTGCGGCCACACGGCGGCGTCGGCGTCGATGGGCAGGGCCCGGGCGTAAAAATGCGTGACCGTGATGACCGCGAACGTGTCGACAAACTGGCTGACGACCGTCGAGCCGTTGTTCCGCAGCCAGAGGTGTTTCCCGTCGGTGAGCCACTTCCAGAAGTGGAAGACCTGGACGTCGACAAACTGGGCGACGAGGTAAGCGAGCATCGACGCGGCGACGGCACCGAACGCCAGCTCCCGGATGGTGAAGAACGCCTCGGATTCGGTGCCCGGCAGCACACCGCCGAGCCAGAGGATCGCGATGACCCACACGTTGAGGATCAGCCCGACGAAGACCACAAAGTTGGCCCGACGTCGGCCGTAGAACTCCGAGATCAGGTCGGTACACAGGAAGGTCAGCGGGTACGGCAGCACGCCGATCGCCAGGGCAAACGTCAGTCCGACCTCGCCCTCCGGCAGCCACTCACCGATCCGCCAGCCCGACGACTCGCTCCGCGTCGCCAGCACCAGAAACCGGCTGATGCCCAAGATGTTGAGCATCGCCAGCGTGCCGAGGAACAGCCCGGTGAGGACGAGGAACACTCGTTCCCGCCGGCGGGCAAGGACGTCGGGGGGCACGACGGGGGTGAGCGATGCGTTACCCAAAGCGGAGCGATCGTACGCCGCGGGGGGCGGTGATACAATCGACCGGTTATGTATCACTTTTCATCTCTCCCGGAGCCGGCTTATGCCCACCGCCTCGACCCCCGGCCGCATCTACGACGGCAGCGGCGACACGCTGATCGCCGCGGACCAGTTCAGCGAGAAGCTCTCGCTGATCCCCGAGGGCAAGCCCGCGAGCGCATCCGACACGCGGCCACGGCTGCGGATCATGTGGGGCCAGTACCTTCTCGACGACGTGTTGGCGGGGCGGTACCGGACGCTGGTCTGCGCGGTGAACGCCGAGGACAACGGGCGGGGCGTGATCGCCCAGCTGGCCGAGCTGCTGCCGACGTCGATGTGGACCCCCGAGAGCGTGACGGACTACGCCCGCCGGTTCGCCGGGCAGGACCGGACGGTCGTGCTGAAGTACGACATGGACATGGTCGAGGTGCTGGCGCTGCTGCGGCCGGCGTCGCACGCATCGCTGACGCTGGACGACCTGGGCCACGGCTTCGGGGTGGTGAGCCAGATGCTGCGGCGCAAGACGGATCGGCGGCCGACGGCGTCGGTGTCGTTTCTTGGGGCGCGGGCCAACCGCCTGCTCGCCGGCGACGCCGAGCCGAGCTTCGAGACGGTCCTACGCACGATGGACGAGGCGGGCTTCGACGGCGACGTCTACCCCGCTCCGTGGATGTGGGACGCCCAGCCGACAGCCGTGTACTGCCGCTACCCCTTTCCCGACTCGGTCGCCCGGATGCGTAGCGGCGGGTTCTAGAGCCGTGGGTTTGGCGTATACTTCTGGAGATGCTGAGCACCGAGCTCGCCGAAGCCGTGAAATCCACCCGGTACCCGCTGGACGCCTTCGTGTTCGTGCAGCGCGGGCTGGACTTCACCGTGCGGCGGGCCCATGGCGACCTGCCGGACGACTACGACCCGGACGACGACGAGCAGCCGAGCCGGCACGTCACGGGCCGGATGCTGTGCGAGGGGCTGCGTGACTTCGCGCTCGAGCAATACGGGCTGCTGGCGGCGACGGTGCTGCGGCGGTGGCGGGTTACGGGCTGCGAAGACTTCGGCGAGATCGTTTTCGCGATGGTCGAGTCGGGCATGATGCACAAGACCGACGACGACTCGCTGGACGACTTCCGCGGGGTGTTCTCGTTCCGCGAGGCGTTCGGGCAGGCACCGCTGGCACTGGGCTAACCTCTTTCGATAGCTTCTTCCTCCCATAGCCGGCCCGCTACGCGGGCCCGGTCTGCTGAAATTTTGCGAGTCTGGGAGCGCATCGGTTCGATGGTGCAGACGCGGGACATACCCCGCGGGCAGGCTGTTACGCTGCCGCGGCGTGATCCGCCGCCGACAGGAGACGCCGCATGACCGAACCCAGCCCGCCGTCGAAAACCGAGACACCCCCGATCCGGCCCGTTTGGCAGCGGCGGTGGTTCCAGGTGCTGCTGGCGGTACTGGTGGGGTTCGGGGTGTTGTCGTACGTGGTGCCGGGGGTGTTGGGCGCGCTGTACGCGGTGCGGTCGGTGCTGGTGCCGGTGCTGGTGGGGCTGGCGTTGGCGTACATCGTGAACCCGCTGCTGCGGCTGGCCGAGCGTCGGCTGAAGATCGGACGGCTGGCGGGGACGATCTGCCTCATGCTGCTGTCGCTGGTGGTGGCGGCGGCGGTGCTGCCGCCGGCGATCGGGCTGATGTGGACCCAGGGCGAGTCGCTGGTGCGCACGGTGCGGGAGGCGTATCCACGCTACCTCGAGCAGCTGCTCGACCGCCTGGAGCCACCCCCGGAACTGACCCCCGAACCGGTCCTGGAACAAGAGTCCGAGGTGGCCGCTGCCGACACCCCCGAAGCGGCGGACGAGGCGGGCATGATCTCCGACGCCGTTGCGCCGCTGGTCGATTCGTTCACGGCCCCCGAGACCACCCGGCGGTGGGTCGAGCTGAGCGTCGAACGCCTGCGGGAGCTCGACGGGGCGATGGTCGTCAACTGGGCGTGGCAGTCGCTGGACGTCGGGGCGGGACTAGTCGGCTCAGCGGTCAGCCTAACGAGCTACCTCGCCCTGTCGGCGGTCGTGGTGGCGTTCTGCTTCTTCTTCTTCTCGTGGAAGTTCGACGCGATCCTGGCGTGGTTCTTGCCGTTCATCCCGGCGACGCACCGCGCCGAGACGCTGGACGTGGTGCGGAAGATGGACGGGGCAGTATCGGCGTTCGTGCGCGGCCGGGTGATCCAGAGCGTGGTGATGATGGCGGTGCTGATCGTCGGCTGGCTGATCGCCGACGTGCCGTACTGGTTCCTGCTGGGGGTGGCGACGGGGCTGATGAACCTGGTGCCGTTTCTGCCGGCGCTGGGGTGGATCATCGCGGTGGCGTTGACGGTGATGAGCGCCTTGGCGGGCGGCGAGGCGTTCACGGTCTGGCTGATCCTCGGTCCGACGATCGCCTACTTCGTCGCGCAGCTGCTCGATGGGTGGCTGATCGAGCCGGTGGTGCAGGGGCAGGCGACGAACCTCGACCCGCTGACGGTGCTGCTGGTGGTGCTGGTGGGCGGGACGCTCGCCGGGCTGCTGGGGATGCTGCTGGCGATCCCGCTGGCGGCGTGCGTCAAGATCGCGTCGAAGGAGTTCCTGCTGCCGCGGCTGCGGGCGTTGGCGAAGGAGACGTAGGTAGGATTTGGGGGACGGGGGCTGGGGTCTAGGGCTGAGGCGTTGACTCGGCCTCGGCTTCGGCGACGGGCTCAGCGGGTTGCGTTTCGGGGTTGAGATGCGCTTGGACCGCGGCGACGATGTGGGCGATCGGCTCACGCTGCGACTTGAAATCGTCGAGCAGAACCTTCTTTTCGCCGCCGTCGGGCGTGGCGTAGTGCAGCCAGGCGATGCCCTTGGTCTTCCAGCGTGTCTCGTCGAGCGACTTGATGCGGTCCCACGGCACCTCGTGGCCGCCGCTGGCCGTGACGCCGGTCTCGTCCATCGCCACCCAGCGGTTGTTTTCCCTGAAGAGGCGGAAGAGGAAGAACAGCCCGATGGGCACGGTAATCAGGGCCATGAGGAACTGGGTGAACACGTCGCGGTCGGTGCGCCGTTTGGGGTACTTCTCGGGCCAGCCCTCGGCGGCGGCTTTCTCGCGCCAGAGGTCGGGAAACGTGTCGGGATTGGCCTCACGGATCTCGGTGAAGGCGTCGTAGCGCTCGACCTGCTCGGGGTAGCCGATCCGCCAGTCGTAGACGCAGTAGGCACCGAAGCCCAGCATCATGAGGGTGATCAGGACGAGCCGCCAGCGGTAGCCGGGGCTGATGGTGGCGCGGGCGGTCGGCGTCTCGGACGTCGGCTCGGGCATGGAAGGGTGCCTCGGAAGTGGGGTCGTGCGGGGAGAACAGGTTGGTACGGGACATGACCGCGGAAGTTTGATCGGATTCAGGGGGCCTCACGGCCGATTTTTTCGAGGGCCCGGCCCCACCAATGGGTCACGATGGTGCGAGCCACCGGCCGATCGAGCAGGCGGTCGAAGCCGCCTTTGGCCACGGGTCGGCGGGGGATGCGGGGCAGGCCGCGGTCCCGGGCGAGGGCCCAGGTAAGGAAGGCGCTGGTCTCGGCGATGGCTTTGCGTCGCGCGTCGCGGGGCGGGCGGTTGCCGCGGGGTCGTCCGAATGCCACCATGCCGAGCCTTCCCTTTCTGCGGAAATGTACACCGTATCTTGGCCGCCGGAGGCGGTTTTTCAAGTCGGCCGCTGCCGATCAACCCGGGTCGGCCTCGGTCCAGAGCCCGACGCCGCGGCGCTTGGCCTCGGCTTCGCGGGCGGTGTGTCGGCCGAGGCGGTCGTGCGACCAGCGGGTGTCGGCCGGGGACAGGCCCTCGGCGATCAGCGTCTCACCGAGCATCCGGCCGTCGGGCAGCTCGACGTAGGCCAGCACCCGGCCGAAGCGGTCGCGGAGCCGGTGGCGCTGGAGCGTCAGCGTGACGGGCCGGTCCAGAGCCAACGCCTCAGCCCGCCGCCACGCCGCCTCCGCGCCCCGCTCGGCGGGCCGGCCGTCGCGCCCCAGCTCCGGGGTGTCGACCCCCCAGAGCCGCACCCGCGTGGTCGGCCGCCGGCCGTCGCGGACGGCCAGGTCCAGGGTGTCGCCGTCGACCACCCCGGCCACCCGGTGGGTCTGCCCGTGGAACCGCGCCCAGTCCGAACCCGGGTGCAGCAGCAGGCCCGAGCGGTCGGCGAAGAAAAGGACCAACCCGACGGCCAACACGCCGAACGTCGCGACTCGGCGGCGCTGACGCCGACGCAGGAGGTAACGCATAGGGTCGGGGCGTCGGCGGGCCATATCCCGATGCTAGCGTCACGCCAGGACGTCGAGCAGCGACCCGGCGAGGTGGGCGTGCAGCGTCACGGGCACCGTGACGGTCCGGACTTCGAGCCGCGCCGGTGGGTCGTGCATCGAATCGTCACAACCCCACGATGGACACAAGGCGTAGCCGTGCGGCGGCATCGTGGCGGCCGGGGTGGGTGGCTCGGCGGTAACGGGCGGCGTCGGCGGGGCGGTGGGGCAGGGCTCGTCGCGGGCCAGCCCCAGCGGCGGACCGAACGGCTCTAGCCGGCCCGGGCCGTAGATCGTTTCCTCGATGAGCTGGACCGACAGCGGGTGGTGAGGCACGACGCGCACGGCCCACCGCCGGCGAGCCGCGGGCCACGGACGGCCGACCCCGGTGGCGTGTCGGTAACCCGTGACGTCGAAACGACCTGACGGGGTAACCCCGTTGGCGCGGCCGCGTCGGAAGATGCGGGATGTTGTCCCGTCGCCACACCCCGCGTCGCCGGGGCGTCTCTACGATGGCCGGATGCGGACCGACTTCCTCGACTATGACCTTCCCGACGAGCTCATCGCGACCGAACCGGCGAACCCACGCGATACGGCCCGGCTGATGGTGATCCACCGCGATACGGGCCGGATCGAGCACCGCCGCGTCCGCGACCTGCCCCGGCTGGGCGTGATGCGATCCGGCGACTTGATGGTGGTCAACCGCACCCGGGTCCTGCCGGCTTACCTCGTCGGCACCCGCGTCGGCACCGGCGGGCGGGTCACCGGGCTGTTCGTCCGGTCGCTCGGTCCGCGGCGGTGGGAAGTCCTGCTCGAATCCGGCGGCCGGCTGCGGCCCGGCGACGCGGTCGAACTTACGCCCCAACACGATCAGGTCACCGAGACGCCGCGGCTCGATCTCGTGGAGCCACGCGGCGGGGGGGCGTGGGCGGTCTCGGTCTCATCTTCCGACGCACCCGCCGACCTGTTGGCGCGGTTCGGACGCACGCCGCTGCCGCCGTATATCCGCCGCGCCCGCCGCCGGCTCGGCGGCGACGAGCACCGCGGCGACGACCCCGACCGCTACAACACCGTGTACGCCGAGGACCCGGGGCAAGCCGGCTCGGTCGCCGCGCCCACCGCGGGGCTGCACTTCACCCCAGAGTTGCTCGACGCGCTAGACCATGCCGGCGTCCGCCGCGCGGCCGTCACGCTCGACGTCGGCCTCGGCACGTTCCAGCCCGTCAAGACCGACACCCTCGAAGACCACCAACTGCACCGCGAAACGATCGACGTGCCCCCGAAAACGCTCGATGCGCTGCGGCGAGTCCGTGACGACAACCGCGGCGTCTGGGCCGTCGGCACGACCACGGTCCGCACTCTCGAAAGCCTGCCCGACGACCTCGCGGGCCTCGCCCGCTTCGCCGGCGAGACGGGGCTTTACATCACGCCCGATTGTGTTGCCGACGGCGCGTTCTCGTTCCGCCACACCGACCACCTGCTGACGAATTTCCACCTGCCGCGTTCGACGCTCTTGGCGATGGTTGCCGCCCTTCCGGGGGTCGGGGTCCAGCGGCTGCTGGGCTGGTACCGCGAGGCAGTCGGGCAGCGGTACCGGTTCTACTCGTTCGGCGACGCGATGCTGATCGTGTGACGGCCGTCGCTAAGCCGCAAGCAGCTTTACACTGCGACGAATGCCGTTAGATCAACTCAATCAAGGGTCTAGCCTCGACGCCTCGATGCCGCTGGGCGAGCACCTCGAGGAGTTGCGCCGTCGGCTGATCTACGCGGGCATCGGGATCGCCGCGGCGGCGGTGGTCACGTTTACCTTCGGTTTCCGCCTGATCGCCTGGCTCGCCCAGCCGATGGTGCAGGCCCAGGACGCGATGGGCTTCCCCACGCAGACCATCACCACCGAGCCGACTTTCGGGTTCACCAGCGTGTACCTTCCGGTCGCGCTGATCGCGGCGGCGATCCTCGCCTCGCCCTGGGTGATCTACCAGGCGTGGAAGTTCGTGTCGGTCGGGCTGTACCGCCACGAGCGGCGGGCGGTCTACATCCTCACGCCGTTCAGCACGGCGATGACGGCGTTGGCGGTCGGGTTCACGTACTACGTGCTGCTGCCGGTGAGCCTGTTGTTCTTTCTGCAGTTCGCGTCGAAGTACCCGCCGATCGAGCTGGCCGAGCCGGACCCGGTGATGTCGATCCTGCTGCGGGCCTACGGCGCTCCCGAGCGGGCGGGGACCACGGCGTCGGGGCTGCCGGCGATGGGCGAGTCGGGGATCGACGCGGCGGCGGCCGAATCGCGGCCGCTGCCGATCTACCCCGTGTTAGACGTCGACCCAATGTCGCCGCCCGAGGGCGGGGTCTGGATCAACCAGCGGCAGGGCAAGCTCAAGGCCGTGGTCAACGGCCGGGTCCGGGTGCTGGCGTTGCAGACCGAGAACCTGCTGTCGCCGATGCCGCAGCTAGGCGACTACGTGCGGTTCGCGGCGGTGATGATGCTGGGCGTCGCGGCGGCGTTCCAGTTGCCGGTCGTCATGCTGGTGGCGGGCTGGACCAAGCTCTTTGATCCGCTGGCGGTGGCGAAGCTGCGGAAATACGCGTTGTTCGCGTCGTTCGCGGCCGGGGCGATCCTGACGCCGACGGACCTGTTCAGCATGGTCGTGCTGGCGGCGCCGCTGTACCTGTTGTTCGAGGTGGGGTTGCTGGTGATGCGGTCGGTTTACCGGCGGCCGGGTTAGCTTTCCGCCAAGTCGCCGAAGCCATCGCCCCATGTCCGCGTCAACCCGCCGTAGGCGTCCGGCCGGCGGTCGCGGAAGAACAGGCTCCACGTCCGGCGGTGGCGTTCGATGGCGGACAAGTCGAGCTCTGCGATCAGCACCTCGGGCCCGTCGCTGCCCGCTTCGGCGATCACCACGCCCATCGGGTCGGCGACGAAGCTGCCGCCCCAGAACGTGTTGACCCCCTCGACGCCGACACGGTTGGCCGCCGCGACGAACACGCCGTTGGCGATCGCGTGGCCCCGCATCACCGTCCGCCAGGCGTCGTCTTGGTTCTTGTGATCTTCCGGGGAGTCGTCGGCGTGCCACCCGATCGCGGTGGGGTACAGCAGCACTTCGGCCCCCGCCATCGCCGTCAGCCGCGCCGCCTCGGGGAACCACTGGTCCCAGCACACCAGCGGCCCGACCCGCGGCGACGTCTTGTCATCGCTGAGCGTCAGCGAGCCGAAGCCGCGGTCGCCCGGTGTGAAGTAAAACTTTTCCAGATAACTCGGGTCGTCGGGGACGTGCATCTTCCGGTACCTCCCCCGCAGCGCCCCGTCCGCCCCGATCAGCACCGACGTGTTGTGGTAGAGCCCCACCGCCCGCCGCTCGAACAGCGACGCGTTGATCGCCACGCCCAGCTCGGCCGCGAGCCCCGAGAGCCGCCGCGTTGTCGGCCCCGGGATCGGCTCGGCAAGGTCGAAGTTGGCCGGGTCCTCGCGGTCGCAGAAGTACCGGCTGCCAAACAGCTCCTGGGTCACGATCAGCTCGGCCCCACGCCCCGCGGCCTCGCGGCACATGTCACAAACCCGTGCGAAATTCTCCGCCGGATCGTCGCCGCAGGCGTGCTGCAGCAGGGCTAGCTTGAGCGGGCGGCGGTCGGCCATCCCGACAAGTTAACGGCGACGGCGTTGCCGCGGCTTGATTCGCCGGGAACCCGCGCTACCGTTCGGAAGCGTGCGAAATCCCCCCATCCCCCGAGCCGTATCGGTCGTGACGTACACCCTGTTGGCGACGCATCTCTCGATGCTGTCCGGATACTCGACCGCCGAAGTGGTCCGCGACGGCCCGGTACGGGCCGAATTGATCGCCCGCCACCTCGCGGTCGTACCGGGCCAAGAGGTCGACGTGGCGGTGCGTCTGGTCATGGACGACGGCTGGCACACCTACTGGAAAAACCCCGGCGAATCGGGCATGCCCACGTCGCTGCGGTGGCAACTACCCGCGGGCTTTGCCGTCGGCGACATCCGCTGGCCCGCCCCGTCGTACTACGAAGTCGCCGGCTTGGCCAGCTACGGCTACAGCGGCGAGGTCTTGCTGCCGGTGAAACTCCAAGCCCCACCGCAGTGGTCGGGGGATGAGGTGACCCTCGAAGCCACCGCCGACTGGCTCGTGTGCGAGACGACTTGTGTCCCGGGCAGCGCGGCGCTGAGCCTCACCCTGCCGGTCCACCGCGGCGACGCGTCGGTGGCAGAAGACCCCGAACACGCCGAGCGTTTCGCCCGCTCGGACCGGCGGGCCGTCATGCTCCCGGTCCATGAGTCCACGTCGGCTCCCCCGCCGGGCCGTGTCTTGACCGAGGGTGACCGCTACGTCTTGACGCTGGACCCGCGTTTGTCGCTGGCCTCCGCGTCGGAGTGGCCCGACGCCCGCTTCTTCCCGGCCGAGCCGACGCTGATCGACATGGGCGCGACGCAAGCTTCTTCGCTTAACCGGCAAGGCGGCCTCACGCTCGGGGTCGCCCGGCACCCGTTTGCCTCGGGACCGGCCGAGCGATTTGCCGGCGTGCTGGTGTGGTCCGACCCGAGCGGCCGAACGCCCGACCGAATCTTCGAGATCGACCTGCCGATCCGCGACGCAGCCGCCGGCGAGTGACCCGCGGCATAGACCGTTTTCCCCACCCCGTTTTGGAGACCCACGATGAAGACTCGACACTGGTTCGGACTCTCGGCCGCCGCGGCCGCGCTTGCCCTAGTGATCGCCCCAGCCGTGACCGACGCGGCCTCGCCCAGCGGCGTCGCGACCGGCGACCCCGCGCCCAACTTCACGCTGACCGACTCGAACGGCACCGAGCACAGCCTCACCGACTTCGCCGGCAAGACCGTCGTGCTCGAGTGGACAAACCTGCAGTGCCCGTTCGTGAAAAAGTTTTACAGCGAGGGCCACATGCAGGCCATGCAGCAGCGATATACCGAGGGCGGTGATGTCGTCTGGCTGATGGTCGCCTCGTCGGCCGAGGGCAAGCAGGGTCACCTGACCCCTGACGGGTGGAACGCCGCGATCGCGGACGAGGGCATCAACAGCACCGCTGTGCTGCTCGACGCGTCCGGCGAGGTCGGCAAGCTCTACGCCGCCAAGACCACGCCACACATGTACGTCATCGACGGCGAGGGCACGCTCCGCTATCAGGGCGCGATCGATAGCGTCCGATCGACGAAGACCGGCGACATCGAGGGGGCGACCAACTACGTCGCCGAGGCGCTCGAGGCCATCGCCGCCGGCAGCGAGGTCCCGACCGAGACCACCACGGCCTACGGCTGCAGCGTCAAGTACTAAATCTTCCGATCTGTACGCACCCCAACCGGCCCGTGAGGGATCGGCCGGCCCCGCCTCAGGGGCCGCCGACCCCGAGCGGGCTTTTCAGTGCGGTCAGCATCGCGGCGGCCTTGTCCAGCGTCTCCTCGTATTCCGCCGCCGGGTCCGAGTCCGCCACGACCCCGCCGCCCACCGAGAACCGCACGCGGCCCGCGCCCGGCTCGGCCAGCAGCGTGCGGATCGCGATGTTGAGTTGTCCCGCGATCGGGTCGGACCCGTTCGCCGCTTCCGGGGCGTGGAACCACCCGATCGCGCCGCAGTACGGCCCCCGCCGCACCGGCTCGAGCTGCTCGATGATCTCCATCGCCCGCACCTTCGGGGCCCCGGTGATTGACCCGCCCGGGAACGTCGCCCGCAGCAGGTGACGCAGCGAGCGATCCGCGTGCATTTGGCCGGTGACCGTCGCGACGCCGTGGTGGACCGTCGGGTGGCTCTCGACTGCCCGCGGCTGCGTCACGCGGACGCTGCGGTACCGGCACACCCGGCCGAGGTCGTTACGCAAGAGGTCCACGATCATGTTCAATTCGGCCGCGTCTTTCTCCGCATGCCGTAACTCATCGGGGTCGGCATCGGCGGGACGCGTGCCCTTGATCGGACGGGTCGTGACGTTGCCCTCGTGGTCGAACGCCAGGAACAGCTCGGGCGAGATCGAACACACGGCGTTGGGCTGATCCGTACTCTCGGGGGTCGGTAGTTCGAGGTACGCCCCGTACCACGCCGGCGACGCTTCGGCCAGGCTCAGGTACAGCCCCCGGGTTGAGCCGGTGAATCCCGCGGTGAACCGCTGGGCCAAGTTGACCTGGAACATGTCGCCCGCGGCGATCAACCGCAAGGCTTCGCGTACCGCTTCCTCGTGATCCGACCGCGGCCGGTCGGGAACCGGATCGCCGGCGTGGTAGTTCAGGTGGTCTTCACCGGGCGGGTCCGTAAGGTCCGGCAACGCGTCGGGGTCGGGCCCGAAGGCGTGCCACCGCCGGCCCGCGTGGTCGTAGACCAAGGCGTTGGGGCAGCGCAGCAGGTGCAGGTCGGCGAAGCCGTGGTCGTTGTTGGCACTCTGGGGCAGCCGCTCAACCGCCCGGCCCAGGTCGTAGCCCAGCACGCCGACGTGCAGCGCCGGGTCGCCGCGGACCACCGCCTCGAGGTCGCGGAACGGGTCGTGGGTCAGCGTCGGCGGCTCGCGGTCACCGGTCCACCCGTCCAGGACGCCGCGGGCCTGGGCATGCCGGTAGACCAAAGCCCCGACCGGCTCGGCGATCACAGAGACCGACGACCACCGCGGGTGATAACGCCCCGAGTGCAGCAGCACCACGGGACGGTCGATCGGCCAGCGGCGCAGCGCCTCGACGGGATCGAACGTGTGGCTCAGCGCGGGCCCGGTCGGGAGCATCGGTCGATCATACGGCCCAACCGTTCGGCCGTCGCGGGTTCGCCGGGCTTGACGTGGATGCCCCTCGGCCCCGGAGCCGACCCATCCACGCGAGCCCGTCTGCAGGACGTATACACGTTGATGAAATGGATGCCTTTCTCCGAACCGCCCCGTGTTCGCGGGCGGGCTCGGAGGATGGGTCGGCCCCGGCTCCGGAGGCTGGGCGGGGCGGGGAAACATCTGAAGTCGGCTGCGGAGAAACTAAGGTTCAACCGAGAAACAGATCTCACGAACAATGTAACCTCAAGTCTGCTCCACGGCCAGACCACGCCCGAGATTCAAACAGAAATCAAACGCAAGTAGGCGTCTTCCAGCGTCGGCGGCCCGAGGCTAACCTCGCGCAGACCCCCGGGGCACAGCGAGCCGAGCTGCGGCACCAGGGCCGGCCCGTCGCGGTGCTCGAACCAAACCTGCCCGCCAATCACCCGCGGCTCGGCCCCCTCGGCCCACGGGCCCCAAGCCGCGTCCACCCGGTCGCGCAGCGCCGTCAGCTCGGCTTTGTCGCTCGGCCGCAGCCGTAAGACGTGGCCCGCCGCGTCGGACCGCGCCTCGGTCGGCGTCCGCGTCGCCAGCCGCCGGCCCCGGGCCATCACCGCCAGCCGGTCGGCGTGCTCCGCCTCTTCCGTGAGGTGGGTCGTCCACAGGATCGTCAGCCCCGTCGCCCGTCGCAGCTCGCCCAGGTAACGCCACAGCTCCCGCCGCGCGGCCGGGTCCAGCCCGGTCGAGGGCTCGTCCATCAGCAGCAGCCGCGGGCCGTGGAGCAGGGCCTTGGCGATCTCGAGCCGGCGTTTCATCCCGCCGGAGAACGTCTCGACCGCGTCGTGAACGCGGGCGGTAAGGTCGAAGCGGGCGAGCGCCTCGTCGATACGCGGGACGAACTCGGCGGGCCGCAGCCCGTAGAGCCGGGCCTGGCAGGCGAGGTTTTCGCGGGCCGTGAGCTTGCCGTCGAGGCTAGGCGACTGGAACACGACCCCGAGCTGACGCCGCGCGGCGGCGGGGTCGTCGACGACGTCGCGGCCGAAGACCTGCGCGCAACCGGGCGGCGCGTCCGACGGCGTCAGCAGCGTCGAGAGGACGCGGAACGCCGTCGATTTCCCGCTGCCGTTGGGCCCGAGCAGCGCGAACGCTTCGCCCTCGCGCACTTCGAGGTCCAGGTGATCGAGGGCCGGCGGCGTGTCGGTGCCGGCTTTCGGGTAGCGGTGCGTCAGCCCATCGATCCTAACGGCCACCGGCGGGGCGTCCGCCGAAGAACCGCCTGCATGCCGCTGCAATTGGGCAACCGCCGCGGCACTCACTTGGCGTCCGCCAGCAGCACCGCCAGCACCACCGGCAGGTAGATCAGCGAGACGAAGAACAACCGACGGGCCGCGTCACGCCCGCCCCGCTGCGCCCACCGCAGGGCGTAGAACAGGTAGCCCAGCCCCGCGGCGGCCACCACGCCGAAGGCGACCCAGCCCGCGTGGCCCAGCAGCGTCGGCAACGCCCCGAGCACCAGCAGCACCCCGCACGACACCACCGCCCCCCGCATCGACGACCGGCCCGACGGGTCACGCACCGCGTGCATCGCCAGCCCGCCCGCCGCGTAGTCCTTGCGGTACATGTACCCGATCGCCAGGAAGTGGGGCACCTGCCAGACGGCCATCACCAGGAACATCAGCCAGACCGCCGCCGCCCCGGCCGACCCCAGGTCGCCCGACACCGCGGCGTACCCGATCACCGGCGGCAGCGCCCCCGGGATCGCGCCGACGTAGAGGGCCGTCGGCGAGACGCGTTTCAGCGGCGTGTACATCAGCACGTAGCTGACGATGGTGAAGCCCGCGACCGCCGAGGCCAGCGGCGTGCCGAACATGCACAGCATCGCCTGCCCCGCGAGCATGAACGCGAAGCCCAGGGCTAACGCCTCGGCCAGCGGCAACCGCTCGGCCGCGAGCGGGCGGTTGGCCGTGCGCGGCATGAGCGCGTCGGTCCGGCGTTCAAGCGCCTGGTTGAACACGCTGGCGGCCATGCACGACAGGGCGGTGCCGAAGAGCGTGCCGCCGAGCATCAGCCAGGTCCAGGCATACCCGTCGCGGACCGCGAGGAAGAAGCCCAGCGCCGCGGTGATCACCACCAGCCGGGTGATCCGCGGCTTGACGAGGGCCTGGTAGTCGGCCCACCGTGCGGCGAGCCCATAGGGCGACCCGCTGCGGGCGACGGCGTCGAGGCCCATCGACGGCGGGGCGGGCACGGCGGTGTCGTGGGGAGTCGTCGGGCTCACGCCGGCCGGGCCTCACGGGGGTAGGCCGCCGCGGGCTGCCCGGCCGCGGCCGGCAGAGGGGCGGGGCGGGGCACCAGGTGCAGCCGGACGGTCAGCCACGTCGCCGAAGCGAACAGCACCGCCCCGACGGTCTGGTGCGAGGTCGCCAGCGTCGCGTGTTCCCCCGACAACACCGTCATCACGCCGAGCAGAACCTGCAGACAAAGCGCCACGAGGAACACCCCTGCGGGCACCAGCACCGCGGGGAGGTCGGCGTACCGCTTGACCAGCCACGCCACGAACAGCACGCCGAGCACAAAGATCGTGTAACCCGTGACGCGGTGTGACAGGTGCAGGTGGACCTGCCAGGGGGCGTAGGTGCCGGCCTGCTTGACGCCGTACTCATCGAGCCGGGCCGGGGCGAAGCGCTCGGGACGCTGATCGGCGGGGACCGCGGCGACCGCAAGGTCGATCTCGCCCTGACTCATCGGCGGCAGGACCCCGCCGTAGTGCATCGGCCAGTCGGGGATCGCCAATGCCGCCTGCCCGTGCCGCACCGCCGAGCCGAGGCTGAGTTGCAGGAGTAACGCCGCCAGCAGCAGCACCGGCAGCCAACGCAAGCCTCCCCGGCCCGATCCGTCGGCCGAACGATTCGCCTTCGCCCGGCCGACCGCCATCCACCGCCGGCCGACCGCTGCCGCCGTCATCACGCAAAGGCACAAAAATACCTGCCCCGTCACGCCGTGGACCCCCGCGAGCACCAGCGACACCTCATCGACGCGCAGGATACCCATCACGCCCTGGATCACGACGAAAATCAGCAGCCCCACGCCCGTGAGCTTCAGCCAACGCCGCCGGCCCTGGGTTAGCAGCAGCGCGACCAGCAGGGCGATGCTGAGCCAGCCGACGACGTAGCCCTTGAGCCGGTGCCCGTGCTCCAGCCGGGTGTCGCTCTGGTACCACCACGTCTCGAGCGGGGCGATCAGCGACCAGACGCCGAAGGTCGTGAACCCGTCGGGCACGGACATGCCCGCGTCGGTGCTGGTGACGTGGCCGCCGATGGCGACCAGCACAAACGTCGCCGCGACCAATGCGACCGCCAAAGCCTGCACCCACCAGCGGTACTTCGGGTAGGGCTTCGCGGTTTTCGTCACGGTCTCCTGTTGTCCAGACACGGCTTCATCCATGAGGTCGCATTATAGAACCAACCCCCATGCCGGACGCGCCGCATTGCGGGGATTACGCCGGGGGGTATGATTCCCGAGTGAGCGTCTCGAATATCAGCGATTTCACGATCCCGACCGGGGTCAGCCCTTACCGGTTTGGGTAAAGCGTCCCATTGATCCGCCGCGGCTTGAGATAACCCTGCCGGTGCGGCGAGGTTTTTCGTAACGCGATCATTTCTCAATTCTTCGCCCCGAGCCCGCATAAGCATGAGCGAACCCACTTTACCCCCGGAAACTCCGGTTTGTGCCCCGGAAAGTTCCGGCGGGCGGATTGAGATTTACGACACGACGCTGCGCGACGGGACCCAGGGCGTCGGCGTATCGCTCACGCTCACCGACAAGCTGGCGATCACTCGGATGCTCGACGAGCTGGGCTTCGACTACGTCGAGGGCGGCTACCCGCTGAGCAACCCCAAGGACGTCGCCTATTTCGAAGAAGTTCAGAAGCTCGACCTCAAACACGCCCGGGTTTGCGCCTTCGGCATGACCCGCCGCAAGGGCGCGGCCCCGCAAGACGATCCCGGGATGAAAGCCCTGGTCGGCTCCGGGGCACCGGTGATCACGATCGTGGGTAAGACCTGGGACCTGCACGTCGACGAGGTGCTGCGGATCGACCGCGATGAGAACCTCGCGATGATCCGCGACTCGGTGGCGTTCTGCCGCGCGGCCGGTCACGTCGAGGACGTGTTCTACGACGCCGAGCACTTCTTCGACGGCTACCGCGCCAACCCCGCGTACGCCCGGCAGACGCTGCAGGCGGCGATCGACGGCGGCGCGAGCCGGCTGGTGCTGTGCGACACCAACGGCGGGTCGATGCCCGATTGGATCACGCAGGTCATGTCCGAGCTGCGCGAGCAGCTCGCGGTCGACGCCGACGCTTCCCCCGATTCCTTGCCGAGCCTGGCGATCCACTGCCACAACGACGGAGGGGTCGCGGTCGCCAACTCGCAGGCCGCCGTCGCCGCCGGGGCCGTCCAGGTCCAGGGCACCGTCAACGGCATCGGCGAACGCTGCGGCAACGTCGATCTGCTCACCGTGATCGCCAACCTCCGGCTGAAGCTCGGCTACGACTGCCTGCTGCCGGGCGACGACGCGCTGGCCCGCCTCGGCGAGCTGTCGGCCCGCGTGTACGAACTCGCCGCGATGGACCCGAGCCCCGGCCAGCCATACGTCGGCGGCAACGCCTTCGCCCACAAGGGCGGCATGCACGTCCACGCCGTCCAGCGCATCGCCCACAGCTACGAACACGTCCCCCCGGAATCGCTTGGCAACCGGCGGCGGGTGTTGGTCAGCGAGCTGTCGGGCCGCAGCAACATCGCCGCAACCTTCGGCGAGAAGTTCGGCGACGCCGCGACCCCGCAGGTACAAAAAAAACTGCTCGAGCGCGTCCAGGAGCTCGAGCACCAGGGCTACCAGTTCGAGCACGCCGGCGGCAGCCTCGAACTGCTCATGCACGACGCTATCGGCCGCCGGCCCCGGTTCTGGACGCTAGAACACTACCGCTGCGTCATCCTCGGCGTCCGCGGGCGGCGTCCGACCACCGAGGCGATCGTCAAGCTCCGCGTCAACGACGCCAAGGAGCACCGCGTCGCCGACGGCGACGGTCCGGTCAACGCGCTCGACGGGGCGCTGCGTAAGTCGCTGCGGGACCACTACCCCGAGATCGACGCGCTGCGCCTGACCGACTACGCCGTCCGCGTCGTCAACCCCACGGCCGAGTCGGCCGCCAAGGTCCGCGTCACCGCCGAGTTCGAGTCACCTGGCGAAGACGGCCGCCGCCGACGCTTCGGCACCATCGGGGTCAACGAAAACATCGTCGACGCCAGCTGGCAGGCGCTCGCCGACGCGCTGCAGGTCCACCTGATCGACCGGCGGGGCGGTGGCGAAAGTAATATGAAGGGTCAGGCCGCGAGGTAGGCCCGCGGGCTGAAGTCCGCCGCCGCGTGGGCGGCGATGAGGCGGATCAGCTGCAGCTGCGCGTCGTCGAGCCCGAGGAACGCAACGCCGACCTCGTACCGCCGTAGCCCAAGCGCCTGTACCCGCACGACCCGGACACGCAGCGCGACCCGCTCGGCCCCGTCGGCCAGCTCCAGCGACAACCCGCTCCCCACCGCCGGCGGCTCGTCGCCCTTACGAAACAGCAGCGCCCCGGAGTCCGAGAGGTCCAGCACCTGGCCGAACGGCGTCTCCAGCCCCATCAGGCGTTGCCGCCGGTGACGCCGTTTCGTGCCCGCCGCTGGTTGAGATTCCCGCATCGCACGCTCCCGGCATGGACCGACCACACTCCGATAGCTCTTATCGACCAGATCATCCGGCGATCCGCGGGCGTAGCGCAAAAAAAGCCCGCATCGCGGGGCGACACGGGCGGATGCACTTGGCAGGATTCGAACCTGCAACCTGCGGTTCCGTAGACCGCTGCTCTATCCAATTGAGCTACAAGTGCGGAGTAAAGCGAACGCGGCAGAATAACCCCGCCCGGCGGCGGCAGCAAGCATCTAAAATAGCCGACGTGCAGACGACCGCCATCGTGCCGACCGCCGCCGACCCGAGACTCACCCGCCTAGAGCGTGTGTTGCGGCAATACGCGGGGGGAGTCCTCACGGCCTTCAGCGGCGGGATCGATTCAACGCTCGTCGCCGCCGTCGCCCGCCGGACGCTGGGTAAACGCCACGCCCCGGCCGCCGTGGGCGACTCGCCCTCGCTGCCGCGGCGCGAGCTCGAGGCGGCCCGCCGGCTCGCCGAACGCCTCGACCTTCGCCTCGTCGAGGTCGCCCCCGGCGAGCAGGCCGACCCGGCCTACCAGCGAAACGCCGGCGACCGCTGCTACTTCTGCAAGACCCACCTCTACGCCACGCTGCAGGACACCGCCCGCCGCCTCGGGGTGACCGCCATCGCCAACGGCACCAACCGCGACGACCTCGGTGACCACCGCCCCGGGCTCCGCGCCGCCGACGAGGCCCGCGTCGTCTCGCCTCTGCTCGACGCCGACCTCGGCAAGCAGGACGTCCGCGACCTCGCCGCGCTGCTGGGCCTGCCCAACCGCGACAAGCCCGCCTCCGCCTGCCTCGCCAGCCGGCTGCCCTACGGTACCCCCGTGACCGCCGAACGACTCCGACAGGTCGAGGCCGCCGAGGACGCCCTGCACCGCCTGGGCTTCCGCGGCTTCCGCGTACGCCACCACGAATCCGTCGCCCGCCTCGAGCTGCCCCCCGACCAGTGGCCCCGCCTCGCCGAGCCCGACGTCAAGGATCAAGTTGTGCAGCAGCTCAAAGCCGCCGGCTACGACTACGTCGCCCTCGACCTCGAGGGCTTCCGCAGCGGCAGCGGCAACGTCCGCCTCACCGTCGACGGCCGAAATTCTTGAAGCCCGCCGACGCGACCCCTACGATCCCGCACATGAAGAAAAAGTGCGACAAGTGCAACCGCCCCGCGACCCACCACTCGGTGGAGATCAGCAACGGCGAAAAGATCGAGAAACACCTCTGCGACCCCTGCGCCGCCGAGGAGGGTCTCACCGTCAAGTCGGCCCATACCCCGATCAACGAACTGCTGACCAACTTCGTCAAGCTTCACTCCGGCGGCGAGTCGGGCGACACCCAGACCGCCGAGAAGACCTGCTGCGACGTCTGCGGCATGACCTTCGCCGACTTCCGCGAGACCAGCCTGCTCGGCTGCCCCACCTGCTACAAGACCTTCGAACCCCCGCTCGGCCCGCTGCTCGAGCGGGCCCAGGAGGGCGGCACCCACCACATCGGCAAGGTCCCCCGCCGCGCCGGCGTCGGCGAGCAGCGGCAGATGGCCCTCCAACGCCTCCGCCACCAGCTCGACGACGCCGTGACCGCCGAAGACTACGAGCTCGCCGCCCGCCTCCGCGACGATCTGCGTGAGCTCGAAGAACCGACCTGAGCCGCCGGCTTCGCCGCACCGCGCCCCACCTCTCATGACTCTACGCAACATCACCGAACACGCCGGCGAGTGGCTCCGCGGGGCGGGGCCTCAGTCCGACGTCGTCATCTCCAGCCGCATCCGCCTGGCCCGCAACCTCGCGGGATACCCCTTCGTCGCCCGCGCCAACCGCCGGCAGCGCTACGAGGTCCTCGACGCCTGCCGCCGCCAGATCACCAACAAACGCCTGGCCGACAACATCATCTGGGTCCAGCTCTCCGACGCCACCGCGACCGACCGCCAGCTCCTGGTCGAACGCCACCTCATCTCCCGTCAGCACGCCTCGTCCAAGAACGAGGTGCCCCGCGGCGTCGCCGTCGGCGGCGACGAGACCTTCGCCGTCATGGTCAACGAGGAAGACCACCTCCGCATCCAGGTCCTGCGCAGCGGCAATCAGCTCACCGAGGCCTTCGACCAGATCAACCGCATCGACGACGTGCTCGAAGAAAAACTCGAGTTCGCCTACTCCCGCCGCTTCGGCTACCTCACCGCCTGCCCCACCAACGTCGGCAGCGGGCTCCGCGTCAGCGTCATGATGCACCTGCCCGCCCTCAAGCTCACCGGCGAGATCGACAAGGTCAAACGCGCCGCCCGCGACATGCACCTCGCCGTCCGCGGCCTCTTCGGCGAGGGCTCCGAGGCCCTCGGCGACCTCTTCCAGGTCTCCAACCAGACGACCCTCGGCAAGACCGAGCAGGAGATCCTCGCCGACTTCGAGCACACCGTTGTCCCGCAGATCGTCAGCTACGAGAAACAGGCCCGCGAGGCCCTGCTCCGCCAACGCGAAGATCAGCTCGACGACAAGGTCCACCGCGCCTGGGCCCTGCTCAACGCCGCCCGCGTCATCGGCACTGAAGAGGTCCTCCAGCTGCTCAGCCACGTCCGCCTGGGCGTCAACCTCGGCAGGCTCGACACCGTCGACATCCGCACGATCAACGAGCTGTTCCTTCTCACCCAGCCCGCCCACCTCCAACGCCTCACCGGCGCAGAGATGGACCCCGCCACCCGCCGCGTCGCCCGCGCTCGGCTGATCCGGCAACGCCTCGCGGCCCGCTAAAGCCGCTCGCGGCTCAGCGTCAATGATCGAAGGCTAGGCCGCAAACGGCTTTTCGTTTTACGCTAGTTCAATGCAGACCTTCAACATCGAAAACGTCGCGGTCGGCCCGGACGCCCCGCTGACCGTCATCGCCGGGCCCTGCCAGGCCGAATCGTACGATCTCTGCGTTCGGGTAGGTGAAGCCGTCCGCGACCGCTGCCTTACGCTTGGACTGGGCTACCTCTTCAAGGCGTCGTACGACAAGGCCAACCGCAGCTCGATCCACACCGAACGCGGGCCCGGGCTCGAAGAGGGCCTCGTGTTGCTGGAAAAAGTCCGCAGCGAACTCGGAGTGCCTGTCACCACCGACGTCCACGAGCCGGGGCAGGCCGAGGCCGTCGGGGCGGTTGTCGACCTGCTGCAAGTCCCCGCGTTTCTCTGCCGGCAGACCGACCTGCTCGTCGCCGCGGCGAAGACCGGCCGGGCGGTTAACGTGAAAAAAGGCCAGTTCCTCTCGCCCGCCGAGATGCGCAACGTCGTGACCAAGCTCGACGAGGCCGGCTGCGAGCGGCAACTCCTCACCGAGCGTGGAACCTTCTTCGGCTACCACCGGCTGGTCAACGACTTCGCGGGCCTCTACGACCTAATGCAACTCGGCCGGCCGGTGTGTTTCGACGTCACCCACTCGACGCAGAACCCGGGGGGCGAAGGGACGTCCACCGGGGGCCGGCCCGAGTGCGCCCCGACGCTGGCCCGCTGCGCCGTCGCCGCCGGGGTTCATGCCCTGTTCATCGAGACCCATCCCGACCCCGCCGACGCCAAGTCCGATGCGGCCGTGATGCTGCCGCTGCCGCAAACCCTCGGCCTGCTCGACGAACTGGCCCGGCTCCGCGAAGCGTTGCCCCGCTGAAACGCGGCACGATCGCCCCACATCCGGGCCCCCGCCCCGCGAAATCCCAACCCCCGGCGGGTCGGGCGTCGTATGATGAAACGGGCGATAAGTCGCCGCGATCGCTACCACGGAGACCCGCATGACCGCGACCCAACGCACCATCGGCCGGGCCCGCCGACGCCTCACCGGCCACGCTGCGCTGCGGGGCCTCGGCTGGGCGTGGCTCGTCGTCGCTGCCCTGGTGGCGATCGCCGCCTCGACGCTTCACTACCTCGGCCTCGCCGCCCCCTGGTGGGCCTACGCCGCGGCGGCGGGCGCGGCGTTGCTGGTCACCGGGCTCGTCGCCTGGGCGTGTCGGCCCGACGCCGAACAAGTTGCCGTCTTGATCGACAAACGCCTCGAACTCAAAGACCGCCTCGGCACGTCGCTCTACGCCGCGAAGCTCGACGACAGCGAGCTGACCCGGCAGGTCATCGACGACGCCGAGCAGGCCGCGGGGACCGCCGCGGTCGGCCGGGCCTTCCCCGTCCGGCCCACGAAGGTCTGGGTCGCCACCCTCACCGTCGCCGCGATCGCCGCGGTGCTGGCGTTCGACCCGTTGGGGCTGCAGCTCATGGCCGCCGAGCGGGCCGAGGCCAAGCGGCTCGCCGCCCAGCAGGCCGAAGAACTTGAAGAGGCCCTCGCCCAGGCGCAAGCCGAGGCCGAGCGATTGGCCGAAGAGAGCGGCGACGCGGAGCAGAACAACGCCGACCCCGACGCGATGGACCCCGCCGAGCTCAGCGACCGGCTCGAGGCCATGCTGACCCAGCGTGACCTGTCGAACCCCGAAGACCAGCGCGAGGCCGCCGCCGAGATCTCCGACCTGCAAGAGCGCTTTGAACAATCGGTCGAGCAGCAGCGGGCCGAGGTCGAAGCGCTGCAGAACGCGATGAGCCAGCTCGACGCCGGCGAGACGGGCCCGGCCGACGACTTCGCCGACGCGCTGCGTCGCGGCGACTTCGCCGAGGCCCAGCAGCAGCTCGCCGAGCTCGCCGCCGCCATGCAGGACGGCGATCTTTCCGAGTCCCAGCAAGACCAGCTCGCCCAGCAGATGCAGCAGCTCTCCGATCAGCTCGACGCATTGGCCGAGCAGCAGCAACAGCTCGCCGAGCAGGCGGAACGAGCCGCCCAGCAGGCGATGGATGACGCGGGATTGTCTGAAGAGCAGCAGCAGCAACTCGCCGAGGGTGGCTACGACCCCGAGGCCGTGCGGCAGGCGATGCAGCAGGCCATGGAGCAGATGCAGGGCATGAGCCGTCAGGAAGCCCAACAGATGGCCGAGCAGTTGCAACAGCAGATGCAGGAGGCGATGCAGGAGTCGCAGAACGGCGAGAACGCCGGCGACGCCGCCGAGCAGCTCGCCCGGCAGATGCAGCAGATGTCCCGCGCCATGCAGGAGCAAGGCATGGACAACCAACAACTCTCTGAGGCCATGCAGCAGATGCAGCAGCAACTCGGCGAGTGCGCCGATCAGCAGGGCGATCTGCAGAACATGCAGAACGCCAACCAGCGGATGCAGGAAGCGATGCAACGCCTCGCCGGCAACGGCCAGCAACCCGGCCAGAGTGGCGGAGGGACGGGCGTCGGGCCCGGCGAGGGCGACGGCTCGGGCGGCAACCCGCTGGGCGAAGAACGGCCCGCCCTCGGCACCGCCCGCCACGCCTCGGGCGATATCCAGGACGGCAGCGGCGGCCGTGTCATCTCGTCGTGGACCCGCGACGGCCAGATGGCCGCCGGCGAAGCCCAGACCACGTTCAACGAGGCCGTCACCGAGGCCCGCGCCGAGGCCGAACGCGCCGTCACCGAAGACCGCACCCCCCGGCGGTACCACCGGGCGATCAAGGACTATTTCGGGAACCTGCCGGAAGAACCGGCGGAGTAGCGGCTAGCTGCTAGAGCCTAGAGCCTGGCAAGACGCAAGCGGCAGCCTGATTGGCGTGCAAGACGAATAAGCATGATTTGATCCGCATCACTGAAGAACAACGAGCCAGCCGGATGGCTCTTGCTAGGCTCTAGGCTCTAACCGCTAGCAACTATTTGTCTTTCCGCTTCGACCATCCCGAGTTCCTGTGGCTCCTGCTGCTGGCCGGGCCGATCGCGTGGACGGGGTGGCGGTGGCTCACGACGGTCGAGCCGTGGCGGCGGGGGCTGGCGGTGGCCCTGCGGGTCGCGGTGCTGGTGCTGCTGGTGCTGATCCTTGCCGGCCTGCGGGCCGAGCGGACGCACGAGGACCTGACCGTGATCGCCGTGGTCGACCGCTCCGCGTCGATGCGGGTGTTCGGCGACACGTCGGGCTTCGCCCCCCCGAAAGCAACACCGGAAAGCGAGTTGCAGGCTCCGAGCCGCAGCGTGTCGCAGGCCGTACGCGACTTCCTGCTCGCGGCGTCCGGAGAGCGTCGGCCCGACGACCGCTTCGGCGTGGTGGGCTACGACGCCCGCCCCACGGTGCTGACCCGGCCGGGCAACACGGTGCGGTACGACGCCGCGGCCGACGCCGCGATCCGCGAGGGGACCGCCTCGGCCCGCGCGCTCGAGTGGGCGATGGCGGCCAAAACCGACGCCGACACCGCGCTGCGGCTGGTGCTGGTCAGCGACGGTAACGATACCGCCGGCGACCTGCTCACCGCCGCCCGCAACGCCGCGGCCGCCGGCGTGGTTGTCGACGTTTTACCCATCGACTACCGCGTCGGCGAAGAGGTCATGGTCGAGGGCGTCTACACCCCGGTCGAGGCCCGCGAGGGTCAGGCCGTCGCCGTCCGCGTCGTGCTGCGGGCGACCGCCCCGAGCGCGGGCTCGCTGCTGCTACAGCACGACGGCCGGCTGCTCGACCTCAACGGTGCTGATGTCGAGGGCAAGGGCATCCCGATCACGCCCGACGACTGGTCCGACGCCCGGGCCCTCGACGAGGGCGAAGCCGACGCCGCTTCGTCGGCGGGGCGGTTCGTGCTGGCCCGGCAGGTCGACGTGCCGATCGCCCAGGCGGGGGCCAACCGGTTCGAAGCGATCTTCGAGCCGCCCCCGGAAGCGGTCGCCGCCGGTGGCGTGGGGGTGCGGGATTCGGTCGCCGTGAACAACCGGGCCGAGTCGTTCACGCTGGTCGAGGGCCGCGGCCGGGTGTTGATCGTCGACAACCTCGGCGGCGACCCGGGCCGGGTGCTGCCCGATGCGCTGCGGCAGCGTGAGATCGAGCTCGACGTCGTGCCGCCGTCCGCGTTCCCGACCGACGCCGCGGCGTTGTCGCGTTACGACGCCGTGCTGTTCCAGAACGTCCCGGCCGAGGCGATCACCGGGCGGCAGCAGAACCTGCTGGCCCGCTACGTCAACGACCTCGGCGGCGGGTTCGTCATGCTCGGCGGGCCCGACAGCTTCGGGGCTGGCGGCTGGACCAACTCCGTCATCGACCGCAGCATCCTCCCCGTCGCCTGCGAAATACCATCCCAGACGGTCATGCCCAGCGGCGCGCTGGTCATCGTCATCGACCGCTCCGGCTCGATGGGCGCGCCCGTGGGCAACTCGGGCCGCACCCAGCAGGAGCTCGCCAGCGAGGCCGCCGCCCTGGCGATCGACACGCTCTACCCCCACGACCTGATCGGCGTGGTCGCCTTCGACAGCTTCGCCACCGCCGTTGTCCCGCTGCAGAAAAACCGCGACCCGCGCCAGATCAAACGTAGCGTCCGCTCCATCCATCCCGGCGGCGGCACCGAGATCTACGCCGGCCTCGAACGCGCCTACGAACAGCTCACCCAGAACAACGAAGACCTCCGCACCAGCTCGATCAAGCACATCATCCTGCTCTCCGACGGCCAGTCCGGAGGCAACTACCTCCCACTCATCAACAAACTGCAACGCGCCAACATAAGCCTCTCCACCGTCGGCGTCGGCGACGGCCACGACGCTCAGCTGCTCGAGTCCCTCGCCCTCGGCGGCGGCGGCGAGTACCACCCGATCCAGAACCCCGACGACCTGCCCCAGGTCTTTATCAAAGAGGCCCGCACCATCCGCAAGAACCTCATCAAGGAGGTCACCTTCAACCCCCGCCGCGTCAACACCGGCTCGCCCGTGATGGTCAACCTCCCTGCCACGCCGCCGCTCAACGGGCTGGTCCTGACCGGCCCGAAGTTCGACCGCCGCATCGACATGCCGCTGCTCGGGCCCGAGGGCGAGCCCCTTTTCGCCCACTGGCAGGTCGGCTTGGGCAAGGCCGCCGCGTGGACCAGCGACGCGACCAACCGCTGGGCCACGCCCTGGCTCGGCTGGGGCGGCTACGGCGACTTCTGGGCCCGCACCGTCCGCATGGTCAGCCGGCCCGCTGCCAGCCGCGAGGCCGAACTCACCGCCACCATCGAGGGCGACCAACTCCGCGTCCGCCTCGACGCAACACAAGCAGCCCCCGGAAGAAATAAAAACGCCGACGCTGAGGCCCTTTCCGGGGGCGAAGCGTCTGGTAACCTAGTCCAAGTCGTCGGCAAAGTCCTCCGCCCCGACGGCCGCATCACCGACATCGCGTTGAAACAGGTCGGCCCCGGCCTGTACGAGGCCGACGCCCCCGCCTACGAGACCGGCAGCTACATCCTCAACCTCTTCATGACCGGCCCCGATGGCGCCCAGCAGTTCGTCGCCGGCGGGGCCACCCGCGCCGCCGGCGAAGAATTGCGCCGCTTCGCGCCCAACCGTCCGCTGCTCGAAGAGGTCGCCGCGGCCACCGGCGGCCGGGTGCTCGACCCCGCCGACCCCGTCGCCGCCAACCTCTTCGACCGCGCCCACCGCTTCACCTCGGTCTCGACCCGCCCGCTGCGCTGGCTGCTGCTGCCCTGGCTCCTCGGCCTCGTGTTGGTGGACGTCGCCAACCGCCGCATCGCCTGGGACCACCGCGCCATCGCGCAGTGGGCGAAGGCCAAGGCGACGGTGCAGCGGCGCACGGCCGGCGAGACGAAACAGACGATGTCTGCGCTCAAGCGTCGACGTCAAGCCGTGCAGGACGGCCGAACCCCCACGCCTCGCCCCGCGGCCGCCAACGGCCGTGCCGCCCGACGCAAGTTCGAGGCTGCCCCCAACGCCCGCGCTGACGCCGACTTCGCCGCCGCCGTCGGCGGGGCCCGCGAAGACCCCGGCCGGCCCGCGTCCGTGACCACCGCATCCGCCGACCCCGAACCCGCCGACGACGCCAACACCACGAACCGGCTGCTCGCCGCCAAACGCCGGGCCCGGCAACAGAACCAGTAAACCCGTAACCCCGAGGTGCCACCATGGCGATGCCCGACGAAGCGAACACCGAATCCCAAATCCTTGACCTGGCGGATAAATTCCGGGGGGACTACGCCGCCGTCCGCGCCCAGATCGGCAAAGCGATCGTCGGCCACGACGCGATCGTCGACGGCATCCTCACCTGCCTCTTCATCGGCGGCAACGCCCTGCTGGAAGGCGTGCCCGGCCTCGGCAAGACGCTGCTGATCCGCTCGCTGTCTGAGGCCCTGCGCCTCGACTTCTCCCGCATCCAGTTCACCCCCGACCTCATGCCCGCCGACATCACCGGCACCACCATCGTCATCGAGAACCAGCGGCCCGACGGCACCACCGCCCGTGAGTTCCAGTTCCAGAAGGGCCCGATCTTCGCCCAGATCGTGCTGGCCGACGAGATCAACCGCGCGACGCCCAAGACCCAGTCCGCCATGCTCGAGGCCATGCAGGAGAAGTCCGTCACCGTCGGCGGCACGACCTACCCCATGGCCAAACCGTTCTTCGTCATGGCGACCCAGAACCCGATCGAGCAGGAGGGCACGTACCCCCTGCCCGAGGCCCAGCTCGACCGCTTCCTGTTTAAGCTCGACGTCGGCTACTCGTCCCGCGACGAACTGAACGAGATCGTCAACCGCACCACCGCCGGCACGTCCGCCGAGGTCGAGCCGGTGCTCGACGCCGAGACGATCGTCCGCTATCAGAAGCTGGTCCGCCAGGTCCTCATCGCCCCGCACGTGCAGGACTACGCCATCCGCTCGGTGCTGGCGACGCACCCCGACGGCGAGTTTGCCACGAGCTTGTCCAAGCAGTTCCTGCGTTTCGGCGCCTCGCCCCGTGCGGCCCAGGCGTTAGTGCTGGGCGCGAAGGTCAAGGCCCTGCTCGACGGCCGGGCCCACGTCGCCGTGGCGGACATCAGCGACGTGATGCCCCCGGTGCTGCGTCACCGGGTCCTGCTGAACTTCGAGGGCCAGGCCGAGGGCATCACGCCGGACCTGATCGTGAACGACATCGTCGACAATTTGCCGGTCGAGGCCGCGGGGGTCGGGGCTTAACCGCCAAGGACGCCAAGAGCGCCAAGGAAGGCAGAACGCAAATTTAATTTATTGTTCGTTATGTCTTGATACATCGCGGAGCATTGCGAGACATCGGATCAGTCATGGTCTTCCTTGGCGCTCTTGGCGTCCTTGGCGGTTAAATGCCTCCACAAACCCTCAACCCCGACACCCTGCTCACACCCGAGTTCATGGCCCAGCTCGACCGGCTCGACGTGCGCTCGCGCAAGATGCTGCGTGGCACGGTGCAGGGCGAGCGGCGGAGCAAGAAACGCGGGGCGTCGGTCGAGTTCGCCGACTACCGCAACTACGTCGTCGGCGACGACCTGCGCCGCATCGACTGGAACCTCTACGCCCGGCTCGACAAGTTGTTCCTCCGCCTGTTCATGGAAGAGGAAGACCTCTCGGTCTCGATCGTCCTCGACACCACCGCCAGCATGGACTACGGCGACCCCCGGAAGCTGACTTACGCGAAACAGATGGTCGCGGCGCTCGGGTACGTGGCGCTCACGCACTACAACCGGCTGAACCTGTATAGCTTCACGGACGAGGTCGTGGACCGGGCCGAGGGGCTGCGCGGCCGGCGGCCGATCCCGCGGATGGTGGACTGGCTCAACCAGCAGACCCCCGCCCCGGCGGCGACGGCGGGGACGGCCTCGCCCGGCGACCTCGCGGCGGCGTGCAAGCAGCTGGCCATGCTCAACCAGCGGCCCGGCGTGGTCGTGGTCGTCAGCGACTTCTTCGAGAAGGGCGACCTCGCCGCGGCGCTGCGGTACCTGGCGGGCGACCGCTACGACGCCTACGCCGTTCAGGTCCTCAGCCCGCAGGAAGTGGACCCGGCCAAGGGCGGGGTCGTCGGCGACCTGCGGCTGACCGACCTCGAAGACGGCGATCGGGCGGAGGTGTCAGTCAGCAAGGCCCTGCTCGAACGCTACCGCGCGAACCTACAGGCCTACTGCCAGCACGTGCAGGAGGTCTGCACCAAGCGGGGCCTGTCGTACCTCACGGCCACGACGGACCTGGCGGTCGAGTTGGTGGTGCTGAAGTATCTGCGGGAGCGGGGGCTGCTGGGATGAATCGGTCGAACCACCACGGAGATCACGGAGGCACGGAGGCACGGAGAAGACTTTTGGTGCCAAAACCAATCCCTTTTGCCTTGTCTCCGTGTCTCGGTGTCTCCGTGATCTCCGTGGTTAAGCGAAGCGCCGCCTTGACGATCGGAGAGATCCGATGAGTTTTCTCAACCCCATCACGGCCCTAATCGCGGCGGGTGTCGCGGTTCCGCTGCTGGTGTCGCTGTACTTCCTGAAGCTGCGGCGGAAGCCGATGGCGGTGCCTTCGACGCTGCTGTGGAAGAAGTCGGTGCAGGACCTGGAGGTCAACGCGCCGTTTCAGCGGATCCGCAACTCGCTGCTGCTTTGGTTGCAGCTGTTGCTGCTGGCGTTGCTGCTGATCGTGATGGCCCGGCCGACGCAGCGGGCGGAGGTGTCGCCGGGCGAGCGGGTGGTGATCGTCATCGACCACTCGGCGTCGATGAACACGCAAGACGTCGACGGCGGGGGGACACGGCTCGACGAAGCAAAACGCCGGGCGTTGGAGTTGATCGATACGCTCGACGCCCCCGGAAGTGGGAACGAAACTTCCGGGGGGATGATTATCAGTTTCGCGGAGCGGGCGGCGGTGGTGCAGGCTTTTACGGGGGACCGGGGGTTGCTGCGGTCGGCGGTGCGGGCGATCGAGCCGACGGACCAGCGGTCGCGGCTGGGCCCGGCGTTGGGGCTGATCGAGCCGTTCGCGTCGGCGGCGGGGGACGACGCGGCGGGGCTGACGGTTTATGTGCTCAGCGACGGGCGGGTACACCGCGAGGGGGCCGAGGCCTTGGGGCTGCCGGGGGCGGAGGTGGCGTTCGAGCGGATCGGGGGAACGGATACGGCCAACCTCGGGTTCGTCGCGGCGTCGGCCCGGCGGGGCTACGACGACCCGTCGCGGTTGTCGGTCTTCGCGCGGTTGAGCAACTCGAGCGCGGCGGCGGTGAACGCGAACGTGACGCTGGCGGTAGACGGGCAGGTGGTGCGGACGCGGGCGGTCACGGTGCGCGGCGCGGAAGACGGGGTCGGTGAGGCCGCCGTCACGTTTGACCTTCAGCTTTCCGGGGGGGCGACGGTCGAGGTGTTCCACGACCGGGCGGACGCGCTGCCGGCCGACGACCGGGCCCGGCTGCGGGTCGTGCCGGCCCGGCGGCTGCACGTGCTGCTGGTGACCGAGGGCAACCGGTACCTGCGCGGCGCGATCCGGGCGGTGGACCCCGAACGTCTCGAGGTTGTCGCCCCCTCGGAATATGAGGCGCTGGCGGCGTCGGGCGGTTTGGTTTCCGGGGGGGACGGGTCGGCGGGTTACGACCTGGTGGTGTTCGACCGTTACGCCCCGGCCGCGGTGCCGGTGGTGAGCAGCCTGTCGTTCGGCGCGGCGGTGCCGATCGCGGGCTTCGGGATGCGGCCGTCGGCGGAGGGGTCGCCGACGATGCAGGCGGTGCTGACGTGGACGCGGGACCACCCGCTGATGCGGTACGTGGTGCTGGACGACGTGACGCTGCGTCGGCCGGGCCGATTGACGGTGCCGCCGGCGGCGCGGGTGCTGGCGGTGGGGCTGGCGGGGCCGCTGATCGCGGAGGTGCGGCGGGACGGGCGGACGCACGCGGCGGTGAGCTTCGACGTGTTGGACAGCCGGTGGCCGCACCACTGGAGCTTCCAGGTGTTCATGGTCAACGCGCTGGAGGTGCTGGGCCTGGGCGGGTCGGCGGACGCGGGGACGGCGGCGGTGGCGTTCACGGCCGGGCGGTCGGCGACGGTGGGGGTGGTGGCGGGCGTCGAGACGGTGGGGTACAGCGGCCCGGTGCGTCTGTCGGCGACGGCGCGGCGGGGGTCGGCGTCGCTGCCGGCGTTCCCGCGGGCGGGGTTCTACGACGCGGCGGACCCCGGCGCGGTCCGGCCCCCGGACGACCGGTTGGCGGTGAACCTGCTGGACCCGTTGGAGAGCGACGTGCGGGCGGCGGGGGAGCTGCAGGTCGGCGGGGGGGTGACAACGCCGGCGGCCGCGTCGTCGTTGGTGCGGCGGGAGGTCTGGGCTTGGTTCGCGTGGGCGGCGCTGGCGCTGCTGGGCGTCGAGTGGTTTGTCTATACGCGGCGGATGCGGGTGTGAACGGGTGAATAGTGATTCGGGTGGGCGTTACACTGTCGCCGCATGTCGAAACGATCCAGCAAAATAAAGATAAATTCCGAGGGAACTTCTCGGGGCGGGGGCATGACGTATGCCGGCGCGGGCGTGGACATCGCCGCCGGCGATGCGATGGTGGGGCGGATCAAGCACCACCTGCGCAACACGCACGGGCCGCGGGTGCTGGGCCGCCACGGCGCGTTCGCCGGGATGTTCCGGCTGGACTACAACGAACGGCTGTTCCAACGCAACTACCGCGACCCGGTGCTGGTCGCCTGCACCGACGGCGTGGGCACCAAGGTCTTGCTGGCGATCCGGCTGGGCGTGCACGACACGATCGGGCAAGACTGCGTGGCGATGAACGTCAACGACATGATCGTGCAGGGGGCCGAGCCGCTGTTCTTCCTGGATTACATCGGGACGCACGCGGTCGACCCGGGGCACATGGAGCGGATCGTCAAGGGCGTCGCCGACGGGTGTAGGCTCGCTGGGTGCGCGCTGATCGGCGGGGAGACGGCGGAGATGCCGGACGTCTACGGCCGGGGCGACTACGACCTCGCGGGCTTCGCGGTCGGGGTGGTCGAGCTCAAGAAGATCATCGAGGGTGAGCAGCGGGTCGAAGCGGGCGACGTCGTGCTGGGCCTCGCCAGCAGCGGTATCCACAGCAACGGTTACACGCTGGTGCGCAAGATCGTGGACCACGCCAAGCTGAAGCTCGACAAGGTGTACCCGGAACTCGACGACGAGCCGCACGGCGTGGCAACCGGGGACGGCCGGACACTCGGCGAACTGCTGCTCGAGCCGACGCGCATCTACGTCAAGTCGATCGTCGGCCTGCTGCGGCGGTACAAGGTCAAGCGGCCGATCAGCGGCATGGCGCACATCACCGGCGGCGGGCTGCCGGGCAACCTCAACCGGGCGCTGCCGGGCGACCTGGACGCGAAGCTGGACCGCTCGTCGTGGGCCGTGCCCCGCCTGTTCGGGTTCCTCCAGGAACACGGCGGGGTGAGCGACGACGAGATGATGCGGGTGTTCAACCTGGGCATCGGTTACACGCTGATCGTTCGGCCGCACTTCGCCGAGGCGGTCGCGGCGAAGCTGCGGCGGGCGGGCGAGACGGTGAGCGTGCTGGGCAAGATCGTGCCGGGCAAGGGGCGGGTGCGGATCGTGGGCTGACGCCGCGGCCCGGTGTGGCGTGGGGGCAACATACGGATCATCCCGCACAGGACGACCCGCGACGGACGCGGGGCCGTACCGCCGTAAGCTGATGACACGGCGACGCTTGCGTTTTTTATCGGGGGTTCCTCGCCGTCAAACTCGCCCGCCGCGGACGCGGTGATATAAACGGAGGGAGGGCCGACCATCGTGGGCCCACCGTTGCCCGGAGTGAACCGCCATGAACGAAAACGAATTCCAAAAGAAGCTCGGCGACCTGATGGGAGAGATCAGCACGCTGCCCAAGGCCGAGCGTGAGAAGCTCGAGCAGCTCGCCGCCCAGACCAAGGCCCGCCACGGCAAGCTCAAGCAGACCGTCGGCGAGCTGCAAGAGTCGCTAGACTACCTGCGGCTGTCGATCAAGTATCTGGTCTTTGACCTCGAGGCCACCCGGCGGGAAAACGGCTACCTCCGAAAGATGCTGGAGCAGACCCAGACCCCGCCGACGGCGATCGAGCTGGACGACGACGTGCCCGAAGACGACTATGACTTTGGGCTCGGCGACATCGATCCGGCCGAAGACATCGAGTCCGACGACGACGACGAGACGCTGCCCGGCGTGTCGTAAAACCGGCCGCGTGTAACCCGCAAACTAAAGATCACGGTGCCGCGCCCTCGTCCTTCCGGGGGTGCGGCTTTGCTATGATTCTCGATCTGATCCACGCTCCGACCCGCGAGAGACCAACCACCATGACGCAACCGACCCCCACCCCCGGCTTCAACCCGCTGGCGCTGATGCCCCAGGCCGCCGCGCAGGGCCTGCAAGCCCCCGCCCACCCCGCCGCCGTCGCCGCCGCCTCGGCCGGCATGCCTTACCCCGACCCCCGGCTCGCCCCGCCCATCGGCCGCTACCGCGAGATGACCATCGACGAGCTGCTGCTCGAAAACCGCGTGATCTTCCTCGTCGGCGAGATCCACCACGGCACCGCCATGGGCGTCGTCATGCGGCTGCTGCACCTGCAGAACCAGAAGCCCGGCCTCGACATCAACCTCTACATCAACAGCCCCGGCGGCAGCGTCGACGACACGCTGGCGATGATCGACACGATGGACTTCATCAGCTCCGATGTGAACACCTACTGCATCGGCCGGGCGATGTCCGGCGGCGCGCTCACCCTCGCGGCCGGCACCAAGGGCAAACGCTTCTGCCTGCCCCATGCCAAGGTCATGATCCACCAGCCCTACGGCGGGATCTACGGCCAGACCACCGACGTGCAGATCCAGGCCGAGGAGATCCTCAAGACCAAAAAGGAGCTCAACGACCTGCTCGCTGGCTACACCGGCCAGCCGATCGAAAAGATCGAGGAAGACGCCGAGCGCGATAAGTTTTTCTCCGCCGAGGAGGCGAAGGCGTACGGCCTGGTCGACGAGGTCATCGAGAAGCCGCAGGAGAAGGTTGCCGCCGAGGCGTGAGCCGCTTCCCGTCATCATAAACCCCGAAAGCCCGCCGGTGCGAAGCTCCGGCGGGTTATTCGTAGGTGGGTTCGTCGTCGTCCCCGCCCGCCCGCACCGCCGCCATCGCCCGGCGGATGTCGTCGGGCGTGAAGCCCCGGCGGGCGAGCTGGCCGTACAGCCGGCGGTCACGCGTCGCGGCGTCGAGCTTCCGCATCGACGCTGCCCGCTTGCGGGCGAAGGCGACCGCAGCGTCGGCCTGGGCCTCGTCGTCGGCGGTGGCCTCGGCGACGAGCCGGTCGATCACGCCCTGGTCCAGCCCCTTGGCGTAGAGCTTCTGCCGCAGCAGGGCCGGGCCCGCCGGCTTGGCCCGCGTGACGTCGCGGATCAATGCCCGGCCGAACGCCTCATCGTCGAGCAGGCCCAGCTCGACCAGCCGTTCGAGCACGCGGTCGACGGTCGCCGCGTCGGCCGGCGGGTCGAGCCGGCGCAGCTTCTGCCGGACCATGCCCGACGACATCGCCCGCCGGGCGAGGCCCCGCGTCGCGGCCCGCCAAGCCTTGTCGTACGCCAGCGCATCGTCGAGGGACGCCGCCAGTGCTTCGGTCCAGACGACGCCGGGCCGTAGCCCGAGCCCGTCGGCCAGGGTCTGGGCCAGCGTGCCGACCGAGCGTCGGCCGACCTTCACCGTGACCCGCATGGGGTCCCGTTGTGTCGGCCGCAGGGCGGTGATCACCCCGCCGTACGCCGGCTTCGCTTCGCGGTCGGCGGCGTCGCCCACGGGGGTCACTCGCCGCCGGGCATCGCCGACGCGGCCTTGTACTTCAGCCCGCCGTCGGTCATGGTCACCTGGCCGACGCTGACGCCGAAGCTCTCGTTGATCTCGTCGTCGGTCGGCAGCAGGGCGCGGATTTTGTCGGCCAGTTCGGGGTCGAGGTCGATCTGCCCGTTGCGGACCGCGAGGTCGAACTGCCGCTTGCCGGCGATCGCGTCCTTGCGCAGGTCCTGGATCCCGAACGCGATGCCGGGCTCGTAGCCCAGCAGCGCGTCGCCGGCGCGGTAGTCCTCGGAGTCGGCGAGGCCGCCGCCGGCCGGCGGGGCGGTCAACGCGGTCAGCGTGCGGGCGGTCGCCTCGGGGCCGATGCCGAGGACCAGGTGCCCCTGTCCGAGCATGAAGCCCATGGGCGTGCCCATCTGCGGGTTCTCGACCCGCAGGCCGGTGAAGCCCTGCTCGTCGGTGAGTTCGATCCCGCTGTCGGGCCCGGCCATCGGGGCGAAGCCCTTGATGGCTGCCATCACCCGGTCCCACACCGCGGCGTCGGACGGGTCCCACACCAACGCCGTCGGCTGCACGTAGGTCGTCCGCTCGACGGTCTTCATCTCCTCGGCGTCGAAGTCGTACTCCTGGACCTCGGCGGTAACCTCTCGGCCCTCCATCACCACGGCCCGGTGGGCGACGCCCAGCGACCGCAGGATGGTGGGGATGTCGGCCTGGACCTGGGCCTGCACCATCATGTTGCCCATCATCACCTGCTGCGCCGCCTCGGGCCCGGCCGTCGCGGTGATGGTTTGGATGACCACGTCGTAGAGCTTGCCCAGGTCGTAGGCGAGGTGGCCGTACGACACCCCGGCGGGCACCCACGCCGGCGGGGCGGCGGGCAGGGTCTGGCCGTCGAGCGTGGCGAGTAGCCCGGCCCGCGGGGCCGCCATCTGCACGAACGTGTCGAGCCGCAGCGCGCCCTCGCCGAGGTGCGCCGAGCCGGCGGCCACGCCCAGGCCGTCGAGCCCCAACGCCTCGATCACCGTGGCGAACATCTGCGCGTCTTCCGCGCCCTCTTCCTCGGCCACGGCCGACTCGATCACGTCCATCACCCGCGGCACATCCAGGTAATACTCCAACAGCGACGCGTCTTTCCCCACCGCGTCGGCGATGTCCGCCTCACCGAGCATCCGCCCGGCGAACGCGTCGTCCCCGGCTCCGCCTTCCTGCGCTTCGAGAAATCGTGCGAACGTCGCGTGCAGCAGCTCGACCCGCGTCGCCTCGTCCCAGTCGATCTGGTCCGGGGCGGTGCCCTCGGCGAGCATCCGCTCGATGCGGTCGCCCGACTGCGGGAACCCGACCGCCACCAGCAGCCGGCCCGGCATGCGGGTGACCAGCAGGTGCGATTCGTCGGTTTTTTGCGGCTCGTATGGTTTGGCTTCCTGATCCTCGGCATCCCACTCGGCTCGCTCGTACTCTTCCTCTGCATTCGAGTACTGCCGCACCGGCAGGCCGGCGAGCTCGAGATCGACCCGCCGCTGCCCTTCTTCAGGCTCTTCGTCGTTGCGATCCATCGAGGCGTAGAGCTGATCGATCTCTTCCTCGGTCAGATCGGCCCAGGCCAGCACGCTGAACCGGGGCAGGACCTCGTCGTCCTGCGGCGTGGCGACCACGCCGCCGCCCCAGCTGCTGCGGGCGAGCTTGAGCAGGTCCTCGACGGTGAAGCCCGCCTCCTCAAGGTCGCCCGCAAACGTTTCCCATTGCTCGGGGTCGGCCTCTTCGATCAGGGCCAGGACGCCGTCGAAACGTTCCTGCGTGAAAATCAACTGCCCGGCCCGGGTCTCGGCCAACGCGTCGAGGAAGCCCTGGGTGTCGGGGGCGCGCAGGGCGGCGATCGTCTCGCCGGGCAACGCTTCCCAGCCGGGGCCGAGCTCGGCGGCGGCGGGCGGGGTCGGCAGCAGCAGGAGCGTCGCGGCGAGGCAGGTTGATCGGCAGAGGCGGGGGCGGCGGATCATGTCGGAAGTTCTCGGCGGGGCGGTGACGGGGAAAGCACGTGAGCGGTCAATCGTCGACGGGCTGGAAGGGAGGGTCGAGGTACTTTACGCCGTTTTGCGGCTGGCTGGGGTCGTAGAGGAACGCGGTGTGGTGGACCAAGAAATCGCGGAGGTCGGCGGCGGGGATGCCGAACGCCAGCCCGTTGAACGACGTGAACCCGGCGCAGGCGACGCCGACGACCTCGCCGCGGGCGTTGAACAGCGGCCCCCCGGAGTTGCCGGGGTTGATGCTTGCGTCGGTCTGCACAAAACGCAGGTGCCCGATGGTGCGGGTGGTCGAGCTGACGATGCCTTGGGTCACGGTGCGTTCCAGCCCCAGCGGGTTGCCCACGGCGAAGACCAGGTCGCCGACGGACAGGTCGTCGTCGGCGCTGACGACCACGGGCTCGGGGTGTTGGCCGTGCTCGTCTTCGTCCCAGTCGAGCTGCAGCAGGGCGAGGTCGCGGAGCGGCTGGAGGGCTACGAGACGCACGTCGCGGAGCTCGGTTTTCTCCCGGCCGCGGGGCGTGGTGGTCGAGACGGTCACACCGATGCGGGTCGCGCCCTCGACGACGTGGTAGTTGGTGATCAGGTGCCCGCGGTCGCTGATGAGAAAGCCCGTGCCGAGGCCCGAGGCGGTGCGGACCAGGACCACGGCGTCGCCGAAGCGCTCGACCAGGTCGGGGATCGGCGCGGGGTCGAGCCGGCCGGCGGTGAAGAGCTCGTCGGCAGAAAGCTCGTTGTCGGTATTCGCGGCTTTCGCCGCGGCGTCGAGTGGGGTGACGCCGAGCACGACGTCGCCCGGCAGGTGCAGCACCTCGACGTTGAGGTCGATCGCGAGGCCGTTCTCGCTGCTGCGGAGCAGGGTGCCGGTGACCTTGGCCCCGCCGACGAGCGTGGCTTCGACGGCTTCGCCGACGAGGTCGTCGGACACCTCGGACGCCGAAGCGGCGAGCAAGAACACGGCCGAGACGAGGGCCGTCGAGAAGCGGGTGGTTCGTCTCATCGCTGCGGCTCCCGGGCGAGGTAGAACAGCAGCCGGTCGTGGCTGAGCAGGGCGAGGTCCTGCCCGCCGTCGCCGTCGAGGTCCAGGGCGACGACGCGGCGCGGCTCGCGGACGGCCTCGTTCTCGCCCCCGCCGCCGTAGGGGTAGGCGCGGTCCTCGAAAACGGGCCAGGACAGTATCGGCCGCAGGTCGGCGTCGGAGTCGGTCTCGGACTCCGCATCGGCGAAGCCGACGGCCGTGATCTGGTGCCGCACGTCGTCGAACAGCAGGGCGTCAATCCGGCCGTCGCCGTCGAGGTCCGTGGCGGCCAGCCGGTTAACGGAAGCCTCGCCCGACCCGGCCGGCTGGCCGTCGTCGGGGTCGAGGTTCTGCGTCACTTCCAATTCGTCCGGCCTGCCCGCGTCCAGGCGGGTCAGCCCCGTGTCGGTCCGCAGCAGCAGACCCAATCGCTCGTCGTACGCCAGCCCCCGGCCGCCCGGCACCCGCGACGTCGAAGTCACGCGCAGCACGCCCGCGTCGTCCGGCTCCATCCGCTGGACCGTTTGTCCGTCGGTCGGCATCGCCCACACCCCGCCCGCCGGGTCCGGCACCAGGTCACCCAGCGACACCCCGTTGGGCAGCATCACCTGGTCCGTCGCCTGCAGCCCGTCGTCGAGCCGTTGAAACACGCCGTCGGAGAATCGCCCGAGCGCTTGCCCCGGGCCGAGCAGGCGGAACTCGTCGAGCTTCGCCCCGGCGAGCTGCGGCGGCTGCCGCTCGGCGGGTTGGCCCTCGTCGTCGAGGGCGACCCACCGCAGCGACCGTGCGAACTTGTCGGCCACCAGCAAGCTGTCGCCGCCGATCCATTTCGCCGCCTCGGCCTTGCCTGCGACCCCGGCGAAAAGCTTGATGTCTTCAGGTCCGTACCCGTCCCAGCGATGCAGCGTCAGGTCGTCGCCGATTTTTTGTACGCACCAGACCGTCTCGTCGGCGGTGCCGAGCCCGAGCACCAGCCGGCCCTCCAAGTCGCCGCCCAGCCCGATTGGCCGGGGATAGGTCAGGCGTTTGCCGTCCCACCGTGTCTCGAACAGGTCGCCGCCGCCGTCGGGCCATAAGAAAAAACGGCCCGGGTCCCCGGTGGCGGCCACGATCGCCTTGACGTCGGCGATGACCGGGAAGCTCGGCCCCGCGGTCCAGCCGGCCTCGTGGTGGTGGAACATCGCGATACGCGGCTGGCCGGGGTCGGCGGCGAGCAGGGTCGGTTGTTCGTCGATCGTGCCGACAGCCCACACCGCGTCGGTCCCGCCCGGCAGGGCCAGGGGTTGACGCCGACCCAGCGGCCCGGCGTCGCCCCGCGATAACTCGTATCGCCGCAGCACGCCGGCCGGCCGGCTCTCGAGGATCAGCAGCGAAGCGCCCCCGGAACTACCTCCGGAAGTTTCGCCTCCCGGCAGCCAGACCACGTCCTGGGCCCGTTCGTCGTGGACCGTCTCGGCCGGCCCGAGGCCCGACGGGTTCTCGTCGCTCGCCGGGCCGAACGGCTGCACCCGCACGCCGAGGCGGTCCTCGTTGGTCCACTCGATCAGTTCGTCTTCGCCGTTGCCCGTGAGGTCGCCGATCCACCAGTCGGTCCGGCCGGTCGATTCACGGGGCGGCACCCAGCCGGGCCGGGCCGAGGGCGTGTTGTCGTCGGCCGACGGGTCGATCTGGACCTGCTGGAAGCCGGCGTCCATGCTGACCAGTGCGACATAGCCGCCGTCGTGCCGCGGGTCGGGCACGAACCGCACCAGCCGGTCCCAGCCCTCGTAACGCCCGGGCAACAGGTCCCACGCCCGGTCTCGTGACCACGCTTCGTCGTCGCCGCGACGCAGCCGCAGCAGCCGGTTCGGGTCCGACACCAAAATGTAGAGTTCTTGCGTGCCGTCGCCGTCGAGGTCGGCCGCGGTCACATCGATCGGCGTCTGCCGCACCGCGACCTCGACCCGCTCGACCTCCGGCGCCATCGGCAGCTCGTTCGCCTGGGCCGACAGGTCTTCTGCGTCGTCGATTTGTTCTTTCCAGGCGTAGATATCCAGCCGGGCGTGGCGAAGGTTCACGACAATCGCCTCGTCCCGGCCATCGCCCTCCAGGTCCGCGGCGTAGAGCCGGCCGGGGTTGCCCTCCTGTTCGATGACCCGCAACGCCTGCCAGCCCGTAAAGTTCTCGGCCGACGCCCGCCCGATGCCCGTCGCTACGCAGGCCACCAGACACCCACCAATTGCCCGCCGCCACCGTTCCTGATCCATAGAGTTAATGTAGCCCAATCCGGCCCCGCCGGTTCGCCGTATCAACCCGCCCGAAGTCTCAGGCCCCAGACCCCAACCCCCCGGACCCACCATGATCGTCGTCATGCGACCCGACGCCAGCCCGAAGCAGATCGACCACGTCTGCGGACTCGTCCGCGAGATGGGCCTCAAGGACCACCCCATCGTCGGCACCGACCTCACCGTCGTGGCCGTGATCGGCGACGACCGCCGCAAGGACGGCAACAAACTCGAACGCGCCCCCGGCGTCGACCGGGTGATGAAGGTGCTCGCCCCGTACAAGATGGCCGCCCGCGTTGAGGACAAGCCCACCACCCAGATCACCGTCGGCGGGCCGGAGACCGGGTCGGATGCCGTGGTCTTCGGCGGCACGCAGGTCCCCGTGATTGCCGGGCCCTGCAGCGTCGAGGGTGCCGACGAGATCGTCGACGCCGCCCGCGCCGTGAAGTCGGTCGGGGCCCACGCCCTGCGCGGCGGCGCGTTCAAGCCCCGCACCAACCCCTACGCCTTCCAGGGCCACGGCGAGGACGGCCTCAAGATGCTCGCCGACGCCCGCGCCGCCACCGGCCTGCCCGTCGTCACCGAGGTCCTTACCCCGTCCGACGTCGAGCTCGTCTCCCGCTACGCCGACTGCCTCCAGATCGGCACCCGCAACAGCCAGAACTTCAAGCTGCTCGAAGCCTGCGGTCAGCAACCCAAGCCCGTTTTGCTCAAACGCGGCATGGCGATGACGCTCGACGAGTACCTCCAGGCCGCCGAGTACGTCCTGGCCGAGGGCAACGGCAACGTCATCCTCTGCGAGCGCGGCATCCGCACCTTCGAGGACCACACCCGCAACACCCTCTCGCTCTCGGCCGTCCCCGAGCTGCACACCAAGACCCACCTGCCGATCGTGATCGACCCGTCCCACGGCACGGGTAAGGCCCACCTCGTCCCCGCCATGGCCCGGGCCGCCGTCGCCGCCGGCTGCGACGGCCTGGCGATCGAGATGCACGTCGACCCCGAACACGCGATGACCGACGGCGCCCAGTCGATCAAGCCCGAGACAATGCTGACCCTGATGCAGCAGCTCGCCCGCGTCGCCGAGGCAGTCGACCGCACCTGCGCTCCGCACCCTGAAGCCGCCACCTTGGTGTGATCGCCACCCACACCCCAAGGCGGCCCCGCTTCAGCGGGGCTGCACCACCCGATTCGACCAACCCTCATTTCAAACACGTCCGCCAGCGACGCGTGGCGTCGCCGCTAAGCCGACCACCGCAGCACATCCGCCAGCCCCGCGACACCCAGCACCACGCTGATCACCCCGTTGACGGTGAAGAACGCCACGTCCAGCCGGTTCGTGTTCGACCGCCACACCAACGCGTGCTCCAGCACCAGCAGCCCGCCGGTTACGACAACCGCGGCGAGGAACCAAGCCCCCAGCCGAGGGCTCGCCGCCCACGTGCCGACGAGGCAAGTCAGCGCTGCGACGTGCAAACCGCGGCTGACCCACAGCGCCCGCTCCTCGCCGAGCGACGCCGGCATCGAGAAAAGGCCCCGGCCGCGGTCGAACGCCACGTCGCCTAAAGCGTAGATCACGTCGAACCCCGCGACCCAGCCCAGCACCACCGCCGCCAGCAGCCACCCCGCCGGCGACGCGGCGAGGTACCCCGGCTCGAGCGCCAGCGCCGCCGCCAGCGGGCTCACCGCCAAGGCCAGCCCCAGCACCGCGTGGCAGAGCCAAGTGAAGCGCTTGGTGTAGCTGTAGACCGCCAGCAGCCCCAGCACCGGCAACGCCAGCGCCGCCGGCCACCAGTTGCCGTAACCCCACCCGAACCCTGCCGCCGCGGCGACGAAGCCCAACGCACACAGGCCGATCGCCCCGAAGACGAAGCCCCGGCTTAGCCGACCCGACGCCAGCGCCCGGCCCGCCGTCCGCGGGTTCGCGGCGTCGATCGCGGCGTCGGCCCAGCGGTTCACGCCCATCGCGAAGGTCCGTGCCAGCACCATGCATGTCAGCACGAGCACCGCTTCTCCCCACGCCGGAGGCCTACGCGCCCACCCGCACGCCAACGCCGCCCCCAGCACCGCGAACGGCAGCGCGAAGACCGTGTGCGCCAGCTTGATGTCCGCCGCGAACACCCCCGCCTGCCGCCACCCTGTCACCCGTACCGCGGGGGCCTCGGCCGACATCTAGCCCTTCACCCCGGACGTTCGTAAGCCGTCGCTCACGCGGCCCGACCAGCGGATATCCAGGTTGTGCGCGACGCCCACCAAGTCCAGGCAACGCCCGACCACGAAGTCCGCGACCTCTTCGAGCGTCTTGGGCAGCTTGTAGAACCCCGGGTTGGCCGGGGCCACGACCGCGCCGGCCTCGGTGACGGTCGCCATGTTGCGGATGTCGATCAGCGACAGCGGCGTCTCGCGGTGCACCAGCACGAGCCGCCGCCGCTCCTTGAGCGCGACGTGGGCGGCGCGTTGGATGAGGTTCTGGGCCGACCCCGCGGCGACCGCCCCGAGCGTGTTGGACGAGCAGGGGCAGACGATCATGCCGTCGTGCCGGAAGCTGCCCGACGCGACCGTCGCCCCGACGTCTTTGTGGTGGTGATGGACCAGGTGCTTCGGCGGCGGGCTGCCGGCGGGCAGCCCCGCCAACCCCGCGAGGTCTACGCCCTCCATGCCCAACTCGTCCCGCAGCAGCCGCTGGCCCAGCGGCGAGACCACGAGGTGCGTCTCGACCTCCGCCGCTACCAGCAGCTGCACCAGCCGTGCGGCGTAGAGCGCGCCGCTCGCGCCGGTGACGCCCACCACGATCCGCCTGGGGCGTGATTGATCCATCTGTCCAGTTTAGCGCAACCGACCCCAGGAAGCCCACGGTCAGCCACCCTGGGCGTCTTTACGCGATCGTGACTTTTCAAAGAGCGGGCACCCCACGCCCACACCTCCACCGCTTCGCGGCCGCCGCGGCGGGGTGGTGGTCTTGCGACCCGGGCGTGCGCCCCCGGCCGAGCCGCTGGTGCCGTGGACCCGTGGGGTTCCCGACAAGGTGGGTCCCACGGCGTCGCCGCCGACACGCGTCGCTCAGCCCGGCCGTCCGCCGCGGGCGGGCCCGGCCTTGTCTGGTTCCAGGGGGCCGCCGGCAAAACGGGGGCCGACACCCGGGGGCGACGCGCACGGTTTGTGCGCAAAATCACATCCGTTGCCCACGAAGAAGCGACGTAGCTCTTGAAGGCAGCGGGGTTTGAAAAAATTTTGAGTCGGTTGTTTTTTTTGTCGCCGGACCGCGTCGGGTCGTGCGCTCGCACCCGTGCTGCAGCGGGCGGGGTTCAGGGGTTGACGCGTCGGTGAGGCATCAGGACGAAGGCCGTGGCGGCGAGCAGCAAGGCCGCCGTGGGCTCGGGTATCACGGCCGACATCACGTGGTAGACGTCGGTGTTGTCGATGAACCGGCCGCGGCGGTCATCGATCTGGGCGGAAAGCAAGTCGGCGAAGAGCTCGCTACCCGGGCCGAGCGCCCAGAGCGGGACCAGTTCGTTGGTGTGTTCCGTGCTCCACCAGATGGCCTCGGGCAGCTCACCGATTTGACCGGCGACCGGGTCCTGGAAGTAGACCGTGTCGCTGTCGGGCCCGAGCAGCAGGCCGTTGGCGTGGTCGGTGGTGATGATCAGCAGGGTCTCGTCCCAGGAGCTCTCGGCCTCGACCCAGTCGATGACCTGATCGACGGCCCGGTTGAACGAGAGCTGTTCTTCGATCAGCCGGGGCAGGTCGTTGGCGTGGGCGGCCGAGTCGACGCTCGCGCCCTCGACCATCAGGAAGAAGCCGTCGTCGTCTTGCTGGAGGGTGTTGATGGCGGCCTGGGTGAGGACGTCGAGGTCGGGCATGACAAAGGGCACGGCCCCGTTGGGGTCGGCGGGGTCGAAGACGGTGGGGTCGAAGGCGTTGGTTCGGCCGGCGGTGTCGCGGCTGTGCAGGGCCGAGCGGACGGGCACGAGGCCGAAGAGCCGGTCGGGCGCGACCGCGGCACCCTCGCCGATGGCGGCGAGCTGGTCGGCATCATCGACGAAGTCCCAGCCGGCGGTGCCGTCGCGGAGCGCGGCGAGGTTGGCCTCGCTGACGACGCTGTAGTTGAAGTCGGCCGGGTCGAGGGCGGTGCCGCCCGAGCCGAACTCGGGGTGGCCGGGGCTGATGATTACGTCGAGCAGGCCGTTGTTGATCATCTGGTCGGAGATGAAACTTTCGAGCTGCCGGCTGGGGCTGTTGGTGCCGAAGGCGGCGGGGGTGGCGTCGGTGAACTCTTTGGTGGTGACGACGCCGGCGGTCTTACCGAGGGCCTTGGCCTGCTGGGTGATGAAGGGCAGGGGCTGTTCGTTGGTGTCGAAGTTGATCGAGCCGTTGTAGGACTTAACGCCGGTGGCCAGCGCGGTGCCGGCGGCGGCGGAGTCGGTGATGCTGTTGGTGGTGAGGTAGTCGTAGGCGGCGAACCCGGGGATGGCGGTGACGTCGGTGTCGGCGGCGATGGCGTTGGCGAAGGGCTGGAGTTCGGAGGGGAGGTTGGGGTTGGGGGTGAGGGTGACGGCGGTACCGCGGCCGAGCTCGCCGGGGCTGCCGAGGGTGTTGACGGTGGCGGGGGTGTCGTCGTTGGCCGGCGTCGGGTCGTAGCTGCCGAACTGGGGGAAGGGGAACTCCTCGAGCAGCGAGATGGGCAGCAAGGCCCCGCCGGTCTCGGACGGCGGGACGGGCTGGGTGTGGCCAGGGAAAGTGGACATCCAGTGCTGGGTGAAGTCGGTCTGCCAGTCGGGCTGGTCTCCGGCGCGCTGACCGGGGGCACCGGGGCCGTAAAGCCACTGGTTGGCGGCGGTCCAGGTGGTGTCGCCGGCGCCGTCGGAGATCATCAGGATGATGTTCTTAGCCGGCTCGGCGGCGGTGTGTTGAGCGGTGAGCAGGGCGGTGGTCAGGGCAGCGGCGGCTGCCACGGCGATCATGGACGTTCTCATATCGCGGAACGTAAGTGCGGCGGGTCGAGATCGGTTGAGGGATTCGCGAGGGTTGGGTGTGGGTTTGGTTTGGGGCGGATGCGGCGGTCGATCGGGGGGTGGTCAACCGCGCCGCCGCTTTGCAGCGGCGGGCTTTGGAGAGTGGGGGGTGAGGCTGCCAGCCAACCGGGACGCTACGCGTCCCCGGCCGTCTTCGCCGCGGCGCGTTCGGCCTGCTTGGCTTTGCGGGCGCGGTACTTGGCCTTGGGGGTGACGTGGAAGGTGGCGGTCGAGAGGCCGACCTTGCGCTGCTTCTCGTCTTTCTTCACGACGGCCTGGAGGATGGTCATGTCGACGGTGATGTTGAACTCGTCGCCGGTGGCGACCAGCGGCTCGATGTCTTGCTGCGGGACGACGCGGTAGATGGCGGGGCCGACGCAGGGGCGGCGGAACTTGTACTCGAGGTGCTTGCAGACGACGGTGTAGTCGCTGCCGCACTTCTGGAAGATGAACATGCCGCCGGCGACCTCGGAGTTGGCGAGCAGGGCGGCGCCGGCCATCGCGTTG
>JBCCRT010000008.1:0-48280 GCA_039201235.1 Planctomycetota bacterium | reverse complement strand
GCTCGACTCAATCAAGTACGCCCTCGACCACCGCGACGAGGCGGTCAACTTCGCCCTGAATTACGCAAGAGACATGGGCGCCGACCTCGCCGATCGCTTCGTCGGTATGTACGTCAACGACTGGACCCTCGACTACGGCGACGTCGGCAAGCGGGCCGTCCAGCAACTGATCGACGAAGGCATCGCCGCCGGGTTGCTCCCCCCCCTGCCGCCCGAGCAAGCCGAACACGGCATCGACTTCATCACGCCGGGATGAAGCGGTCGCGTCACGGCTGTGGTAGAGAAGTCCATCCTCCGGGATGAGTCGCTTTGGACCACGAACTGCCCACCCCCGACCTCGACCCGGCGCCACGGCTCGACGACTCGGGCCACTACCGCATATACCGCATCCGCCCCGACTCGGCCTACGCCGACGAATGGATGGGGACCAAGGCGAAGTTCTGGATCGAACTTGGCGACGGCCGGCGGTGGCTGTTCAAGTTCAACCGCGACCGGGACCGTACCCGGCCCGGTGAGGGCGAACCCACCGGCGACGACTGGGCCGAGGGCATCGCGGGTGAGCTGGCCAAGCTGCTCGGGCTGCCCTGCTGCGTGTCGTACCTAGCGGAATACCAAGACCCGCGGCGCGGGCCGCGGCGCGGGGTTGCGCTGTGGGATTTCACACGCATCGAAGTCAGCGCTCCTGACGAGAGGAGAGTTTGGGCGAGTTTTGGCCCGCTAGAACACGGCAACCAATTGCTTTATCAAAACGACCCCGACAACTACGATCCCGACATCAGGCGTGGGCAGAAAAAACACACCCCCGACCGCGTTCTGAACCACCTGGCCGGCCGTGATGGGCCCGGAAAGCTGCTGGATACGAGCGTCGCCGCACCCTTACGCTTGCCGGGACGCGACGATCACGTGTCGGATCGTTGGAACAACGCCGATGCGATCTTCGTTGGTTACCTCCTGTTGGACGCTTGGATTGGCAACACCGACCGGCACCACGAAAACTGGGGCGTCATCGATTTAGCCAGCGAACCTCGGGATCAACGCCACGACGCTTCCCGGCCCCATTTTTTCTGCCTCGCCCCAACCTACGACCACGCCGCTTCGCTCGGAGCGAACCTGACCGATGCCGAGAGGCAAGAACGGCTGACAACCAAAGACCGCAACCGCACCCTGGCGGCCTACCTCGACCGCGGCCGGTCGGCGTTCTACGCCGAGGGTGATGCACCCGGCAAGCCTCTACCGATGATCGAGGTATTCCGGCGGGCCGCGGCGCTTGAGCCCGAGGCGGCGCGGGACTGGCTCGACCGGCTCGACGCGGTGGGCCCCGACGCATGGCAGACCGTGTTAAACCGTGTGCCGCTGTCGCGGATGACCGACACCGCCCGCACGTTCGTCGATCACTTCCTGACGGAAACCCGGCGACGGCTGCTAAACTTAAAGATCACGCCATGACCGCCGCCACAAACCCGACCCCTCCCGAAACCCCCGCGACCGCGGCCCCGCACGTGCTCTTCGTCACGTGGCAGGACCCCCGCAGCCGGCGGTACTGGCCCGTCGGCCGGCTCCGGGTCTTCGGCGACGGCGACGCCCGGCGGTACGAGTTCGTCTACCTCCGCGGGGCGCAGCAGACCGGCGACGCCGGCTTCCGCGGGTTCGTCGGCTTCCCCGACCTCTACCGCGTCTACCGTGACCACCTCCTGTTCCCACTCTTCGCCAACCGTCTCATGCCCCGGTCCCGGCCCGACTACGGCGAGTTCGTCACCCGCCTCGACCTCGACCCCGACACCGCCGACGACATGGAGGTCCTCGCCCGCAGCGGCGGACGACGCAACACCGACTCGATCGAGGTCTTCGCCCAGCCCGACCGGGACCGCGACGGCTGCTACCGCAGCTTCTTCCTGGCCCACGGCATCCGCTACCTCCACCCCGACCTCCAGCGGACCCTGATGGACTCGGTCCGGATCGGCGACCGGCTGTTTCTGCAGTGGGACACACAAAACCCCGCCGACCACCAGGCGATGTCACTCCGCACCGCCAACCACCTCGCCGCCGGCTTCGTGCCGCGGTACTTGACCGACGACGCCTGGCGGCTGCAACGGGAGCAGGACCTCTGCGGGTGGCCGATCGAGATCACCGTCGCCCACGTCAACCCCGCCCCGGCTCCGATGCAGCAACGCCTGGTCTGCCGCATGGAGGCCTGCTGGCCCGACGGCTTCGTGCCCTTCAGCGGCGACGCGTATCAGCCCGTCCCCGAGGACGTGGACAACCCCGGGCCCGACGGCGGGGTCGGGGCGTCCGCGTAAAGAAGACCATCCCCCGTGGTGGTGTCCTTTGCCGCGTCCGCTAGGCCGGCCGACCCCGACGGGCCGAGCTTCCATACCCACCGGCCGTGCCGCCCGCCCTCGCGCGTCACCGACACCCCCGCCTCGTAGCGGGCCCGCTTCAGCGTCGCTTTGCTGATCCCCTCCGCCTCGGCCCGCTCGCCCAACGCCGTGAACGACTCCCCGCCCCCAGCCAGTGCCGCCCGCAGAAACCCCACCGCCTCGCCAAACCTCAGGCCCGGCCTCCCCCCGCCCCCGGAACCACCCCCTCCGACCCCGGAAGCAGACAGGCGTGCCAAGAGAGCGTCGGCCGTCTCCGCTGTTGGGTGAAGACGCCGCCTCCGTTTCGCTCGATCCGTCATCGCAACACTCCCAAAAATGTAAGAACTAGAAAATATGAAACCTGTCAACCGCCCAGGTAGCTCCGCGCCACCACCGGCCCCGACTCACGCTCCAGGTTCACCAGCAGGTAACGCAGCGCGTCGCACGCGTGGTCCGGGCCGTCTTTCCGCGGCACGTCGCTCTCAGGCGACCGCGGGTCGAAGCGGTAGGCCTGCAGCGCGGCGATGAGTCGTTCGCAACGCGGGTGGATCGTCAGCGTCCGGCGGTCGAGCCGGCGACGCACGATCTCGATGCCGTCGCTCAGACGGGAGCGGGCGGTGCGGACGCGGTAGCCCGCGTCCCGCAGCAGGGCGATGTCGGTCCGGCCGCTGTGGGCGTTGCGTTGGTGGCCCGCGGGGTCGACGCCGAGCCAGGCGACTTCCTGCGGTTCGGGGTAATCACGTTCGGTCTGTTGACGCTCGATCGCCTCGAGATGGCGTCCCAAGGTCAGGCCCGCCGCGACGTACTCATCCACGATGTGGACGCGGCCGCTCCCAACTATGACCGCCCACAACAAGACGGTCGGGCTCCGCAGGCCGAAGTCCATCCCGCCGATCCACGAAACCTCGTCGTCGTCGGGGCCTTGCGAGGTGATATGACCTTCGCCGGGGGTTGGCGAGAAGTTTGGGTACACCGCGTCACGCACGCCGGGCCGTCGGCACATCATCTCCGCGTGCCATGTCAGGTCCGATGTCCTCCGACGCTGGTCCATCAGGTCCTCGATCGGCACGAACCCCGACGCCCGCTTCGCCCGGCCGCCGCAATCGTCCCACAACACGCATCCCTCGCACGGCAGCTCTGGCGGACACCGCGCCGCCACGTCCATCGCGTTCCACTTGAACACGGGCCCCCCGGAACCTCCGGCCGAAGCGTTGGCCTGTGTCAACCGCGACATGAGCCCGCTCGGCCGGTGCATCGTCGAGAGCGCCTCCACCCCGCCTCGCACGTCCATGCCGCCGCATCGCCCCGACCGCGTCACCAGCTGCGCCGCCTCCCATACCGCCGGGTCGAACTCCTCGACCTCATCGCACCGCAGCACCTGCACCCGCGTCCCGCGGACCGACCGCTGCGACCCGGCCAGCACCTCGGCCCGGCTGCCGTGGCCCAACACCACCCGCCGCGCCGTCGCCGGCCGCGCCAGCACCCCCCGTCCCGTCGCCGGGTCCCGCAGCAGCGGCCGGTCGAACAATGCTGTCAGATGTTCGTACATCTTCGCCGACTGCTCCAGCGACCCCCCGAGGATCCGCACCTGGACCCCCGGTTTGAACAGGAGGTCCAGCAGCGTCGCCACCGCCCCGAGCATCGTCTTGCCCCCGCCACGACTAGCCCACACCACGGCGTCCCCGCCGCGGAAAAACGTGTGGCAAAGGTAGTCCAGCGGCGGCGTCGAACCGGGCGTCAGCACGGAACGCCCGACGTCCAGCCCCAGGCCGCGATACACGAAACGGTGCAGCTCCGCTGGATTACCCGGACGCAGCGGCAGCAGCGCCCGCAACCGCCGGCGGGCCGCGGCGAGGTCCGCGTTTACCGTCGTAGTCATCCATGCGTCTCCGGTTCGGCGGCCGGGATCGCGTCACCACCAAACAAGGCGTCGCGGATCGACGCGGCTTCCCGGTAGGCGGATGACGCTTCGTCCGCAGTTATCGAAGCCGACGCCGGAGTGTCCGCCCGACGCAGGTCGGTCTTCAATAGATCGACGCAGGCCTTACGCGCCTGTTCCGCGGTCGTCTCGTCGGCCCCCGAAGCCTGCTTGATCAGTTCGCTGACCGCGACTTGACGGTACCGGCTGAGCATGAGTTGGGTCTGCAGGTCCGCCAGCCGGCACAGCCCCGCCAGGGTTTGGTGATTCCGCGTCTGCCCGATCCACTCCGCGAGGTCGTCCGGGGTCAACCGGTGTGTCTCGGCCAGCCCCGTCAGGTCCCGACGTGCTTCGAACACATCCGCAATCAACGCCGCCCGCTGTTTCTTCGATAGTTTTCGCATGGATTGATGGATTGAAAGTCAAGGGTCAAAGGTAAAAAGAAAGCCCGCCGCTGCACCGCTACAGCGGGGCTAGTCGACGCCGTCGTCTTCCAGGCCGAGCAGCGTCAGCAACGCCGATTCGCGGGTGCCGCCGTGCTCACGCAGCCGCCGCTCGATCGCCGAACGTTGGGCCGGCAGCACGAAAAAATGCAGGGCCACCGGCATGTCGCCCATCGCCCGCGGCGGCCGCGGTGCGGGCAGCGTGTCGTTGAGCCGTAGCAACTTCTTGAGCCGTCCCGCGTCCTCCGGCAGCCGGTCCGGTAGCGACTTGGCGTCGAACCGCTCGGCCAGTTCGCCCAGCAGCGCCGCCCGCTTCCGGGGGTCGTCCCGACCCTCGAGCCGGTTCAGCGTCGCCCGCAGCAGCAGCGCCCTGTTGTCGTCCACGTCCCAGACGTCGCACCGCACCGTTGGCCTCTGCAGCCGCTGCAGCGCCTTCACCCGGTGGTGTCCGTCGAGTACCTGATATTCTTCGCCCTGCGGCCGAACGATTACGGGCGGGTAGCGTCCCGACACTTCGAGGTGTTCCACGAGCTTCTTGAACCGGTCATCCGGCATCACGTTGCTGTTGCGTGGATGCGGCCGTAGCCGACCGATCGGGAGCGAAACGATCTCCATAATTGGTTCCCCGGTAGAGAAAAATTTATAAACGTTGATAACGATGACGTCGGGTTTGATCGGGGTTTACTGAGTTATCCCCGATCAGATACGGTGGTCTTTGAGGTAGTAAACCGGTTCGAGTTGTAGCCGCTGCCGGGCGACGGTGAGTTGGGTCAGCGGGTCGGTCTCGTGGATGGCCGAGCGTCCGGCGTTGCGCCGGTACCAGCGGTGCAGCTCGGAGAAGAGCCAACGGCGTTCGGGGTCGTGCAGCGCCCGGATGCGCGACCAGGTGTGTTCGAGCACGGTGAGATCGCGCGGGTCCAGGCCGACCCGTCCGAGGGCCGCGGCGAAGCGAGCGTCGTGACCGTGGGCCGGACGGGGGTAGGCCGTCATCCCCGCCCGCGCGAAGAACGGGTTGACCCGGCCCATGGCGGCGAGGGCCTCGGTGAACAGCGTGGTCGGTTCACGCAACGCCTCGCGCACCAGCCGGACGGCCAGGCCTAGGCCCCGCCACCGCGGGTCGATCACCACCCGGCTGATGCAACGCAACTCGTCGTTGAGCAGCTGCGCCCGCGGGCCTGGGTCCAGGTGTCCGCCGTACCGCTCGTGCAACGCCCAGTCCCGCATCCGGCAACTCAGCGCCGGCAGCGATTCGACCAACACCCCCACCACCTCGCCGCGGGTCGGATGGCGTTGGGTCTTATCCCCCGCCATCGCGTCGAACCGTTCGACCAGCCCCGGCCGGGTGTCTTCAAATACCAGGACACGGGTGGCGGTGGCGGGCTTCTTGGACCGGTAATGATGCTCGGCCAGGGCGGCATAGTCGGCCAGGGTTCCGGACCGCAGGCGCAGGACGTCCGCGGGATGCGAAGCGCCGCATCGCCGGAAGCGCTCTCGGAGCGTGGGTGTGGGAGTAGAGCTATCCGGCATGCGCGGGCTCCGACTTGCGAAGATGTAACCCCAAGCCCGAGCTCGGACGCTTCTCGATCAGCACGTCGGGGCACAGCGGCTCGAGTATGTCGTCGTGAGTGGTGGCGGCGACGAACGCCACGGGCCGATCGGCAGTGACCCACCGCCGGACGTTACGGGCGACGGCCGCGGCGGCGGTGCGGTCTAGCGTCGCGCCGAACTCGTCGGCCAGCACCACGGTCAGCCCCGCGTTGTTCGCCGCGAGGCCGAGCTCGACTTCCGCCATCGCCCGCGCCAGGCGGAAGCGGTAGCGTTGCCCGTCCGACAGCTCGCCGGGTCGACGCAGCATGACGAACGCATCGTTGAGCCCGGCCAAGCTCAAGACGCGTAGCGCGTCGGCCAGCGGCAGCCGGCCCCGGTCGACCGTGTCGACGACCGTGGCGTCGGGCGCGTAGCCGCCGCTCGCCGCGATCTGGTCGAAGTCGATGACCCGGCCGTCGGGGCGGGCCCGCACCGCGTCGCGGATCAGACGCAGGAAGGTCGATTTGCCGCCGCCGCTGGCACCCGTCACCAGGACTAGCTGGCCCGGCACCAGCGTCAACTCGGTCGGCGGAACAATGCAGCGGCGTTCGGCTTGGTCGGCCCCGAGGCCGAACATCGCCGCGACCTCGACGACCCGGTCCGACGGCCGCGCGAGCCCGCCGGGCGATTCCCCCCGGGGCGGGGCGATGTCCACCGAGCGGGACAGCGACAACGCAAACCGACTGTTTAACATTATTTGAACTCCAGAGGGTTGGACTGATCGGGGTCGGTGTCGTGGGCGACGGCGAGCCGTTCGTCGAGCAGGGCGAGCAGCCTGGTACGCTCTTGACGGACGGCGTGGAGCGACCGGCCCGTGAGGCGGGCGGTGTCGCGGAGGCCGCGGCCCTCAAGGACGAGGCGTCGGGCGACCGCTTGGAGCGAGCGAGGCAGCAGGTCGCCGTGGACGACGACGTAGCGATACTTGCGGGAATTCATACGTTTCAGGCAGTTCTGTAGTCGTTTTTGGAGCGTGCGTGGGCTGCGGCGTTGCATCCGGGCCAGGTCGGTGACGGCCACGCCCTCGCCCAGGACCCGCTCGACGAGCAGCCGGTCGCCCCGGCTGAGGTGTTCGGCAAGGGCCAAGATCCGCTCGGCCTCCTCCCGCCGGATCTGGTGTCGCCGGGCCTCGTCGTCGCCCGCCTGCTCCCACGGCGTCCGCATACCCTTGCCTCCGGAAGTGAAGTTTGGTAGAAGTAAGGTTCAGCACGCATTGAACCGCGACGGCGGGCCGAAGTCAAGCCCTTTGTTAAATGATTTTTGAACTTTTTGGAGCCGGTTATGCGTTCGGTGGGTCAGGTCGTGCGGGAGCGTCGGGAGGCGATGGGTTGGACGCTCGCGGCGTTGGCCGAGGCGGTGGGCGCGACGAAGGGCTACTTGTCGATGATCGAGAACCATCGGCTGGACAACCCGCCGTCGCGTCGGCTGCTCGAAGCCTTGGAGTGGGCGTTGGGGGTGACGGCGGGGGACCTGGTGCGGGTGGCGGACTGGCAGGCGACGCCCGAGCCGATCCGGCGGGAGGTCGAGCGGTTGACCAACGACGCGGGGCGGGGGCGGGAGCTGGCGGCCTGGTTGAAAGACAACGCCGCGAAGCGGAAGAAGGGCGGGCCGGGCAAAGACCTCGACGCGTTGTACCGCAGCGGGCAACTGTCGAAACGGGTCAACGCTGTGCTGGACGCCCCCGGAAGCGCCCCCGGAAGCGCTCCCGGAATTAGCGGGGCCGCTGCCGGAGAGCTTTCTGGTGAGACACTTTCCGGGGGCGGGGTTGAAACTTCCGGGGGCGGGGTGCGGTACCGGGTGCCGGTGATCAATCGGGTGGCGGCGGGTGAGGCGCAGGAGCACACGGACCTAGGGTTCCCGGACGGGTCGGCGGACCGTTACCTGGACGTGCCCGAGGCAGTGACGCCGGACATGTTCGCGACGGAGGTGACGGGCGACTCGATGCGGCCGCGATACGAGCCCGGGGACGTGGTGGTGTTCAGCGGGTCGGCGAAGGTCGAAGACGGCTGCGACTGCTTCGTGCGGCTCGAGCCGGACCACGAGACGACGTTCAAGCGGGTCTACTTCGATCACGACGCGGCCACGATCCGGCTGCAGCCGCTGAACCCCGACTTCCCGCCGCGGGTGGTGAAGCGGGAGCAGGTGGCGGGGCTGTACCGGGCGGTGGGGCGGTACTCAAAACTTTGAAGGATTCACAGCTCGGCGAGCTGGGCTTCAACGTTCTCGAGTTCGGCGGCGGCCGTGGCGCGTTGGTTGCGGGTCTGCTGGACGAGGTGGGCGGGGGCCTTGCTGGTGTACTTCTCGTTGGCCAGCCGGCCGTCGAGGGTTCGGAGCGACTTGGTGAGTTCGTCGCGGCGCTTGCTCAGCCGTTCGGCCTCGGCGGCGGTATCGACCTCGACGTGGAGGTAGCCCTCCCCCAGCGGGCCGGTGACGACCGCGGCGGCGGCGGGTTTCTCGACGTCAGGGCCCACGGCCGCCAAGTCGGTCTGGGTCATCGCGGCGACGAGCGGGGTCGATGCACGGATGGTGGCGGCTATCTCCTTGGTCGTCCGGAGCGAGAAGACGAGCCGGTCCCGCGGCGAGACGCCGGCCGCGCTACGCACCTCGCGGATCAGGCCGACGACTTCCTGCAGACGGCCGAAGCGCTGCTCGGCGTCGCGGTCGATCAACGCCGGCTCGGCGGAAGGCCATTCCGCTTTCACCAACAGATCACTTATCTGGAGCTTCAACCCATCAACCCCACGTTCCGGGCAGACGTCGCACAACGACTCCCACAGCCGCTCGGTCACGAACGGCATCACCGGGTGAAGCAGCCGCAGCGACACGTCCAGCACCGCCGCCAGCACCCGCCGACTCGGCGCACCCTCGGGGCGGGTGATAACCGGCTTCACGGCCTCGATGTACCAGTCGCAGACCTCGTTCCAGACGAACAGGTACAGCCCGCCGGCGTAGTTGTGGAAGTCGTAGTCGGCCAGGTGCCGGTCGGCCGCTTCGATCGCCCGCGCGGTCCGCGACAGCACCCAGCGGTCGGCCATGGAGAGCTCCGCGTCGCCCCCGCCGGCCTCCGCCTCGGCCAGGTTCGACAACGCGAAACGCGTCGCGTTCCACAGCTTCGTGGCGAACCTTTGGCCGAGCTCAAACTTTTCCGACGTGTTGCGGGCCAGCGGCAGGTCATCGCTCGGCTCGACCTGTCCGGAAGCCAAGCCGTAGGACGAGACCATCTGGTTTCCGCTACCGGGCGGGTACTCCTGGGTAGGCGCGGCGACCTTCACACCGCCGGGGCCGGTGACGAACTTCGGCGTGAACGTGTCTCCGGTCCGCGGGTCGACGGTGTCGACGGGCAGGCGGACGTCCTGGGTCTGGGTGGTCATGGACGTGAGCGTGAAGCGCATCGCGTCGGAGCCGTGGGAGTGGATGATGTCGACGGGGTCGACGCCGTTGCCCAGCGACTTGGACATCTTCTGCCCGCGCCCGTCCTGGATCATGGCGTGGATGAACACGTCCTTGAACGGCAGGCGGTCGAGGAAGTAGAGATTAAACATGACCATCCGCGAGACCCAGAGGGTGATGATCTCGCGGGCGGTGCAGAGGACGGAGGTCGGGTTCCAGGTCTCGAGGTCGGGCGTTTGCTCCGGCCAGCCGAGGGTGGACATCGGCCAGAGGGCGGAGGAGAACCAGGTGTCGAGGACGTCGGGGTCTTGTTCGTAGCCCCAAGACCCTAAAGTGTTGATAACTTCGAAATCATCATCAGAGCGAACACAGATAAATTCAAAACTATCCAGATCTTTTTTGCTGAATATTTCTTCTGCCGAACACAAATCGTATGCAATCCGGCCTTCGTTTAGCCAACTATCAAGAGTCTTGTATTTATCTTCAAACTGATCAATGAGGTTGTCTGAATCATTGAACTCTACCGATCGCTTATCAATCCTGGTATCACGCCACACCGGGATGCGATGCCCCCACCAGAGTTGTCGAGAGATGCACCAGTCGCGGATGTTTTCGTGCCAGGTCTGGAAGGTCTTGGCGTAGCGGGGCGGGGTGAAGGTGAGGCCGGTGGCTGGGGGGTCGCTCGGTGAATCGGGCTTTTCGCCGTCGGCGGTCGTTCGCTGCGACGGGTCCATGGCGCGGAGGGCGGCGCCGGCGAGTTTGTCGTCGGTGACGCGGAGGTACCACTGGTCGGAGTAGTACGGCTCCACGGGGACGTGGCTGCGGTAGCTGTGGCCGACGGCGTGGCGGTAGGGGACCTGTTTTTCTAAGAGGTCGTGTTGCTTGAACCAGCGGATGATGGCGCGGCGGGCGTCTTCGCGGGAGAGGCCTAAGAGGGACCGCAAGAAACCAGACGCTTCGGCGCTGCGCTTCTCATCGTCGGCGTGGTTTTGGTCCCAATCGGTCCAGCCGTGGTCTTTTGAGATCGACGCGTCGGGGGCCATGACGTTGATGATGGGGAGGGGTTCCGGGGCGTGGCGTTGGCCGATGTCGTAGTCGTTGGGGTCGTGGGCGGGGGTGACCTTGAGGAAGCCGGAGGCCATGCGGGCCTTGCTGTCGTCGCTGTTGTTGTCGGGGATGACGACGTAGTCGTCACCGATGATGGGTATGACGCGGCCGACGATCGGAAGCTTGACGTATTGCCCGATGTACTTCTTCCGGGGTTCGTCGTCGGGGTTCACGGCGACGGCGGTGTCGCCGAGCATGGTTTCAGGGCGGGTGGTGGCGACGGTGACGGTGCCGCCGGTCTCTTCCCCGGAAGCGTCGCAGAGGGGGTACTTGAGGTAGTAGAACTGGCCGTCGACGTCCTGCATCTCGACCTCGTCGTCGGCGAGGGCGGTCTGGGTGACGGGGTCCCAGTTCACGAGGCGTTTACCGCGGTAGATCAGGCCGTCTTTAAACAGTTGGAAGAAGGCTTCGCGGACCGCGTCGGCCCGCGGCTCGTCCATGGTGAACGCCTGGCGGGACCAGTCGCAGGAGCAGCCCATGTCCTTGAGCTGCTGGGTGATGCGGGCTTCGTATTCGTCTTTCCAGGCCTGGACCTTTTCGATAAATCGCTCGCGCCCATCGCCGGTTTCTGATTCTTGGCGTTTGTAATCCTTGAGTGATTTTTCGCCGTTGGCTTGTAAACGTTTGTCGACGACGGTCTGGGTGGCGATGCCGGCGTGGTCGGTGCCGGGGAGCCAGACGGCGTTACGGCCGGCCATGCGGGCGTGGCGGACGAGGACGTCCTGGAGGGTGTTGTTGAGCGCGTGGCCGAGGTGGAGGGCGGCGGTGACATTGGGCGGAGGGATGCAGACGCTGAAGGGTTGGCCGGGGGTGTTGGGCGTCGCGCGGTAGGCGTCGGCGGCGTCCCACTTGGCGGTGACGGCGGGCTCGACGGCGGCAGGGTCGTACTGGGGTGGGAGGTCGGCGGGGCGGGTCATGGCTGGGGTGCGGGTTGCGGGGCTGGGTGAGACGCTTCCGGAAGGGTGTCGAGAACTTCCGGGGGGAGGCGTTGGTGGTCGGGGACGCCGAGGAGGTAGAGGACGGCGTCGAGGCCGAGGGTGGAGACGGACTGCTCGGCTTGTTGTCGGACGAGGGGTTTGGCGTGGAAGGCGATGCCGAGGCCGGCGCTACGCAGCATGGGCAGGTCGTTCGCGCCGTCGCCGACGGCGACGACCTGGCGGCGGTGGATGCCCTCGTCGGCGGCGAGTTGTTCGAGGAGTTGGGCCTTGCGGGGGCCGTTGACGATGTCGCCGACGACGCCGCCGGTGAGCTTGCCGTTTTTGATTTCTAAGCGGTTGGCGTGGACGTGGTCGAGGCCGAATTGTTGCTGGAGGTGGTGGCCGAAGTAGGTGAAGCCGCCGGAGAGGACGGCGGTTTTGTAGCCGAAGGCCTTGAGGTTGCGGATGAGGGTGTCGGCGCCCTCGGTGAGTTCGAGGCGTTCGGCGACGGCGGCGAGGGTGGACGCGGGCAGGCCGGCGAGGGCGGCGACGCGGCGGCGGAGCGAGTCGTCGAAGTCGAGCTCACCGCGCATGGCGGCGTCGGTGATTTGGGCCACGGCCTCGCCGGCGCCGGCCTTTCTGGCGAGCTCGTCGATCACCTCGGCGCGGATGAGGGTCGAGTCCATGTCGAAGACGACCATGCGGCGGGCGCGGCGGTAGCCGTCGTCTTTCTGCCAGGCGAGGTCGAGGTGCAGGTCCGAGCCGAGCTGCATAAACCGCTCGTGCATGGCGTCGGGGTCGGCGGGTTGGCCGCGGAGCGAAAACTCGACGCAGGCGCGGCGGTCGTCGGCGTGGTCGTCCGCGCCGCCGGGGCGGGCGGGCCGGCCCGAGAGGCGGTGGATGACGTCGATGTTGAGCGACTGCTCGGCGACGACGCGGCTGACGGCGGCGAGCTGCGCGGCGGTGAGGGTGCGGGTGAGCAGGGTGAGGATGTGGCGCGGCTTGCCCTGCTGCGCGACCCAGCGGTCGTAGGCGTCGTCGGCGATGGGTCGGACCTTGAGCCTCAGGCCGTGAGACTCGGCGACGCTGCGGATGGCGTCGAGCCCCGTTTCTTGTTGATCGCAGCGGCCGGGCCACCGGACGAGCATGCCCAGCAGCAGCATCTCGTGGATCACGGCCTGGTTGAGGTCGAGCACCGCCGCGCCGTGGTCGGCCAGGGTGGCGGACAGGTCGGCGGTCAGGCCGGGGCGGTCCTCACCCGTGAAACGCAGGAGATGGATAGGGGTGATTGGATCGGGCACGGGCGGAGATTGTACAGGTCCGTGATGCGTTGGATTCTTGGTTGCGGTCGCCTGCGCGGCGGGCGGCGGGGGCTTTGCCCCTGCACCCCGAAGACCCTCCGCGCGACGGGCTTTTGCCTTTGGGGGGTGCAGGGGGCACCTCCCTGCCGCCCGCCGCGCAGGCGACCGCAGAGGAAAAACTTCACCGTTTTTTACGCTTCCGCTGCTTGAACTTCTGACTCTTCTGCTGGGCCTTGGTCGAGCCTTTGCGGCTGGGCATCCCCGGCATGCCGCCCATGCCCCCGGCGGAAGCCATCTGCTTCATGGCCGAGAGCTTGCCCATTGCGCCCATGCCGGCCATCTGTTTCGACACGTCGCCGATCATCTCGAAGCCCTTGACCAGTTGGCTCACGTCCTTCTGGTCGGTGCCCGAGCCGCGGGCGATGCGGCGGCGGCGGGAGTTGTCGAGCTTCTTCCGGCTGCTGCGCTCGTCGGCCGTCATCGAGTTGATGATCGCTTCGGTCTGGTCGATCTGTTTGTCGTCGAGGTCGAGGTCTTTGATCTGTTTGCCGACCCCCGGAAGTAGTCCCAGTAATGATTTCATGGACCCCATCTTGCGGATCTGTTTGAGCTGTTTGAGGAAGTCGTCCATGGTCAGCTCGCCCTTGGCCATCTTGTCCTGGAGGGCCATCGCTTCTTCTTCGCTGACCTGCTCCTGGGCTTTTTCGACGAGGCTGACGATGTCGCCCATGCCGAGGATGCGGGAGGCGATGCGGTCGGCGTGGAAGGGCTCGAGGGCGTCGAGTTTTTCGCCGGTGCCGATGAAGCGGATGGGCTTGCCGGTGATGGACTTGACCGAGAGGGCGGCGCCACCGCGGGTGTCGGAGTCGAACTTGGTGAGGACGACGCCGTCGAGCTCGAGCTGGTCGTTGAAGGCCTTGGCGGAGTTGACCGCGTCCTGGCCGGTCATGGCGTCGATGACGAGGAAGACCTGGTGCGGGGCGACGGCGGCGTTGACGCGGCGTAGCTCGCCCATCAGTTCGTCGTTGAGGTGCAGCCGGCCGGCGGTGTCGAGGACCACGACGTCGGTCCGCTCGGCCCTGGCCTTCTTGACCGCGTTACGGCAGACGGTGACGGCGGCGCCGACGGCCCGGCCGTACTCGGCGACCTGGTCGGGCTCGCCGTGGAACGACACCGCGCCCGGCCCTTCAACTTCGGTCTCAACCTGCTGCGACAACACCTGCAGTTGCGTCACCGCCGCGGGCCGTTGCAAGTCGGCCGCGGCCAGCAGGACCGACTTGCCTTTCTTCTTGAGGTAAGCCGCGAGCTTGCCGCAGGTCGTGGTCTTGCCCGAGCCCTGGAGGCCACACATCATGACGACCGTCGGCCCCGGCTCGACGAACATCACGGGTTCCGCCGCGGCGGGGGCAACGGGTGAGCCTTCTTCCGGGGGTTCCGGAGGGTCGCCGAGCAACGCGACCAGCTCGTCGTGGACGATCTTGATCATCTGCTCGCCGGGCCGGACCGATTCGAGCACGGCGGTGCCCACGGCCTGACGCACGACGCGGTCGCAGAACGACTCGGCCACCTCGTAGTGGACGTCGGCTTCGAGCAAGGCCTCCCGCACCTGATCCATCGCGTCGCGCACGTTGGCTTCGCTGATCTTGCCGCGGCCGCTGAGCTTGCGGAGTGCCCCTTCGAACTTGTCGGACAGGTTGTCGAACATCACGATCCCTTGAGTGCATCAGGGATCAGGCTCTGACCGGAGCGATGAGATTGTAGGGTCAGGACGCCAAACGGCGGGCCCGCGGCTTTGGGGGGGTGTCGGCGAGGATCACCATCTCGCCGACGTGTGCTAGCGAAGCCAGCGCCGCTTCCGCCTCTCCCAGCCCCGGGCCTTCGGCGTAAGCCAAAGGATCAGCCGGCGCGGCGTCTTCCACGTCGACCTGGGAATCGTGGAGCGTGATCGGTTCGCAGGGCTGCAAAAAAATGGAGTCGGGTTCTCCGACCGCGGTGATGGTTAGTTTGAGTTTTTCACGATGGGGCATAGCGTGCCTCCGCGAAGTTTTGGTCGCAGGATGGTTAACCATACGCGTTCTTATCGGACAATCCAGCGCGGTTACGCCAAGCCGCGGTATCTTTCCTCAAGGCCGAATCGCTTCGCGATATTCGGTCGGGTCCGCCGCGACAAATAATCGCGGTGGCCACGGCTATTTGGCAGCATTTCTCTTTCCCACGGCCGGTCGATCGGCGTTCATGTCGATCGCCACGTCCGCAGCAGCCCCGCGAATGCGCCCAAAACGCCCGCCGCCAGCAGTAGCACCGGGTCGAGGCCCAGGACCATGAGGCAGGCCAAGCCGATCCCCAGCAGGATCGTCACCGCGAGGCGGCCCGCGTTGTGGTGTTCGCCGACGGCGGTCAGGCCGAGCAACACGCAGCCGAGCAGCCAGGGCACCAGCAGCAGCCCGGTCAGGACGGCGGCCGCGACGCCGATCGACGCGTCGGCCCGGTTCGTGCCCGACCCGCCGCTGATGCCGGTGGACCAGTCGTCGCCCAGCGTGGCGATCGCCGACCGGCCGATCAGGAACAGCAGCAGCCAGGCGTAGCCCGCCAGCCGCGGACCCTGCAACAGGTAAGGCAGCTCCCGCACCGGCAGCGGCGTGTCCCGCGTCGTCGCGTCGTCCCGCGGGTCGAAGCCCCGGCCGCACTTCGGGCACCGACCGGGCTCCGCAAGGTCGGTCAGCTCGAAGTCGCAGCCCAGGCAGAACCGCCGCGGCTCTTCGGCTGCGAGGCCTTCCATCGCCTCCGCCTCGGCGACCGCGGCGGCGACGGCCGCGCGTCGATCGTCGGCGTGGGTGTGCAGGCGACGCAAGGCCGCGGCCCGCTTCGCCGCCGCGGCGTCTGCTTCATACGTTTTGTCCCGCTCGACCATGTCACGATACGGTACGCAACCCGCTCCGCATCGAGCCGTGACGACTCTTGGGGGTCAGTTGGCGATCAGGTTCACCATCCGGCCCGGGACCACGATGACTTTTCGCAGGGTTTTGCCGTCCAGGCGTGTCGCTACGTTGGGGTCGGCCTGCGCGGCGGCGACGATGGTGTCTTCGTCGGCGTCGGCCGGGACCTCGACTTTGCCCCGCATCTTGCCGTTGACCTGAACCGGGTACTCGACCGTATCGGAAACCAGCATGGCTTCATCCCACTCGGGCCACGACGCGTCCGCGACGGTGGTTCCGGGGTTTCCGGGGGGGTTGTGCCCCAACCGCTCCCACAACTCTTCGGCCATATGCGGGGCGAGCGGCGCCAGCAGGCGGGCCATCACTTCGCCGACCCACCGGGGCGTAGCCGACAACGGGACCAGCGCGTTGTTGAGCTCAATTAGGGCCGCGATCGCGACGTTGAAGCTCATCGCGTCCATCGCCTCGGTGACTCTCTTGATCGTCGCGTGGGTGAGACGTTCCAGCTCCGGGGGCGGGTTGTCGTGGGTGACGCGAGACCCGCCGGTGTCTTCGTCGACGAAATTACGCCACAGCCGGTGCAGGAATCGGTGGACGCCGACGATGTCGTTGGTGTTCCAGACCTTGGACTGCTCGAGCGGGCCGAGGTACATCTCGTAGAGGCGGAGCGTGTCGCAGCCGTAGCGTTCGCAGATCTCGTCGGGGGCGATCGCGTTCTTGAGCGATTTGCCCATCTTGCCGAACTCTTCGGTGACGGGCCGGTCGTTATGGAAGAACCGTTGACCTTTGGTGCCCTGGACCTCGGCGGCGGGCTTGTTGTCTTGGTTGACCACCTCGTCCGCGGGCACGGGCACGCCGCGCTCGTCCCGGTAGCAGAAGGCTTGGATGTACCCTTGGCTGAACAGCCGGCCGAAGGGCTCGGGCGTCGAGACGTGGCCGAGGTCGTACAGCACCTTGTGCCAGAACCGGGCGTAGAGCAGGTGCAGCACGGCGTGCTCGACCCCGCCGACGTAGAGGTCCACGCCGCCGGCGTGCATACCCCCGCCCCCGGAAGAATTTTCGCTGAGCATCCAATACTTTTCCGCCGCTTCGCTGACCAGCTTTTTGTCGTTCCGGGGGTCGAGGTAACGGAGGTAATACCAGCACGAGCCGGCCCAGTTGGGCATCGTGTTGAGCTCGCGGGTGTAGGTCTTGCCGTCGATCTCGACCTGCTTCCAGTCGTCGCCGGCTCTCCCCAAGGGTGGCTGCGGCGGCGCGTCGGGGTCGTCGGTGCCGCATGGCTGGAAGTTGTCCATCGCCGGCAGCTCGACCGGCAGTTCGTTGGTGCCCACGGCCCTCATTTCGCCGTCGGGTCCGTGCAGGATGGGGAACGGCTCACCCCAGTAACGCTGCCGGCTGAAGAGCCAATCTCGCAGGCGGTACCGAACCTTGGCCTCGCCTTGGGCCTTCGATTCCAGCCATCTGATGATTCTTGGTTTCGCTTCTTCAGTGCTCATCCCGGTCAAGAAGTCCGAGTTGATCATTCTTCCGTTGCCGGGATTCGCTAGGCCAGATACCCATCTTCCTTCAGGTTCAACGACGGCTTTGATGGGGAGATTGAATTTGCTGGCAAACTCGAAGTCACGCTGATCATGGGCGGGCACGGCCATGATCGCGCCAGTGCCGTAGCCCATCATGACGTAGTCGGCGATCCAGACCGGGATGCACTCGCCGTTGACGGGATTGGTGGCATAGGCGCCCGTGAAGACACCGGTTTTTTCTTTATCTGCCTGTCGATCCAAGCTGCTTTTCGCGGCGGTCTCGGCTTGGTACGCCCTCACCGCGTCGGCCTGTTCCGGCGTTACGATGACCTCCACGAGCTCGTGCTCGGGGGCAAGCACCATGTAGGTGACTCCGAAGAGCGTGTCGGGTCGGGTGGTAAAGATGCGGATGGTTTCGCCGTACTCGGTAAGCGCAAAATCGACCTCGGCCCCGAGCGACTTGCCGATCCAGTTGCGTTGCAGCAGCTTGATCGGCTCGGGCCAGGCGACGCGGTCGAGGTCGTCGATCAGGCGGTCGGCGTAGGCGGTGATCCGCAGCATCCACTGCTTCAACGGCCGCTTGTAGACCGGGTGGTTGCCGCGTTCGCTCCGGCCGTCGGCCGTAACTTCTTCGTTCGCCAGCACGGTGCCGAGTCGGGGGCACCAGTTGACTTCGACATCCGCGAGGTAAGCCAGGCGGTACTCGTCGAGCAGCCGGCGTTGCTGATCGGGTTCGAGTTCGTGCCACTTGCGGACACCGACCATCCCGCCGGTGATGGCCTCGAGGTCTTCGTCCACGCCGGACCAACGAAGCTCGCCGTCGAGCCCGACGACGAAGTCCTCGCCCTCGAGCTTGGCGACGAGTTGGGTGATCGGCAGGGCTTTGTTTTCGACCGGGTCGTAGTAGCTCTCGAAGAGTTGCAGGAAGATCCACTGGGTCCACCGGACGTAGCCGGGGTCGGTGGTGGCGAAGCTGCGGTCCCAGTCGTAGGCCATGCCCAGGCGTTTGAGCTGGCCGACCATGTTCTGGATGTTCGCTTCGGTCGTCTTCCGGGGGTGGACGTTGGTCTCGATGGCGTACTGCTCGGCCGGCAGGCCGAAGGCGTCGAAGCCCATCGGGTGTAGGACGTTGAAGCCCAGGGCGCGTCGGTAGCGGGCGACGATGTCGGTGGCGATGAACCCCAGCGGGTGGCCGACGTGCAGCCCGACGCCGGAGGGGTAGGGAAACATGTCCATGCAGTAGAACTTGGGTTTTTGAGCGTCGAACCCTTCGTCGCCGGGGTTCGGCACGTGGAAGGTTTTCGCGTCGGCCCAGCGCTGCTGCCACTTCGCTTCGATCGCGGTGAAGTCGTATTTCATGGGAACGGGGAGTGTACCCGCGAGCCTGTCGATCGAAGCCGGCGAGAGATTTACGGCTCCCGCTTCAGCCGGCGGACCTCGGCCTCGAAGCCGAGGCGGAGGTCCGGGTCGGCCCGCGCGGACAGGGCGGCCTCGGCCTGGCGGGCCAACCGGTCGGCCGCCGCGGGGTCGCCCGAGGCGTGGGCCCGGTGGGCGAGGAACAGCAGTGGCAACGCGTGGTCCGGTTGGTGGTCGATCATCGGCTGTACGAGCGGGTCGCCCGCCGCGAGGTCCCCGGCCCGTACCGCGGTCAGGGCGGCCATCACCGCCAGCTCCAGCCGATCGCTGCGGTCCAGCCGGTCGCCGAACATCTCGTCGATCTTTCGCAGCACCGCCAGGGCGTCGCCCGGGTGGTCGCTGAAGGTCAGCGGCTTGACGACCGCAAGGTAGGCGTTGGCCGTCGGGGCCCGGTCACGGCGGACGAACTGCAGCTCCAGCAGCCGCATCGCGGCAACGGCCGCGGCGTCGTAGTTCTCGGCGGCGCGGGCGTTACCGTACGCCTCGGCCAGCCTCAGCACCTCAGCGTCGCGGTCGGTGAACGACTGGTACGCGTCGAGCCGGGCGTCCATGTCGACGCCGGTGGACCGTTGGATCGCGTCGACGATCAGGGCGCTGCCGGGCCGGGGCGAGGCGTCGAGCTCGGCCCGCACCTCGGCGATCCAGCCGGTGCCGTGGTCCTCGATCAGCCGCTCGACCTCGGCGGTGGCGAAGGCGTAGCGGGCGTCGCGTCGCTCCGACTCGCCGAGCGCTTCGACCTTGGGCTCGTAGGTCGCTTCGAGCCAGTAGCGCAGGTTCAGCGTGCCCTGGCGTTCGGCGTGCGCGTCGGTCCCGAAGGTGTCGCGCATTAGGGCCGCCTCGTCCGCGTGGCCGTGGTTGCGCAGCACCCGCAGGGTGACGGCGTTGGCGACACCGTCGCTGAACCACCGCCAGTGCGGGTCGACACGGCGTTTCGCCCAGCCGCTCAGGAGCGTCAGCTCGGCGACCTCGTGCAACGCCAACCCGCGGTTCATGCGGCCGCTCACGTTGACTAAAGAGAACCAGGTCCGGCCGACCTCGTGGTCGGGCTGGCCCGGTCGTACGGACATCGTGATCTCGGTCAGCCAGCGGGCTTCGGGCGGGGAGTCGGAGTTGAGGACGCGGTCGATCGGGGCGTACGCTCGATCTTCAGCTTGGTCGTACCGTACCCCTGGTAGCTTGCCGCCGGCCCGGAGGTGGTCGAGGGCTCGGGGTCGGTCGACCAACGTGACCTCTAAACGGTCGGCGGGGGCGAAGACAAACCAGTCGAGCCGGGAGAAGAACCCGCCGACCTCTTGTTGCTTTTGGGCGAGTTCTTCGTCCGGCGATACACCCAAGAGGGCGTTGGCCGCGTCGACCATTCCCGCAAAGCCCGCGGCCTCTCGGACCCGCCGCGCCGCCGCTTCATCGGCCTCGATCACGCGCCGTTCGATCATGGCCGTCAGCCGGTCGGCCGAGTCCGCGAGAGCGGGATCGACGTGAAACGTCAGGCGGGGGGTCTGCCGGGTCTCGAATACGATCCTGCCCGGCGGGGCGTCTTGCGCCGCGGTCAGGCCTTGCGTGAAGGCAGTCAGAACCAGTCCGCCGAACCACACCAGCACATGGTTTCGGATCCGCATGATCAGACTTTCGACCAGAAGTGCCGTGAAACCTGCCGCCGAGTGGCACGAGTAAAAACTCTATCATGCCCCGATGCCCAGCCGCGACCGCGTTTCCCTGATCGACTGCACGCTCCGCGACGGGCACCAGTCGCTGCTGGCCACGCGGATGACGGCGGAGCAGTCGCTGCGGGTGCTGCCGTTGATCCGGGACACGGGCTACTCGATCCTGGAGCTGTGGGGCGGGGCGGTGCTGGACGCGTCGCTGCGGTTCACGGGCGACGACCCGTTCCTGCGGCTCGAGGCCTTGCGGAACTGCCTCGACGAGGTCGACCGACCGACCGCGATCCGTTCGCTCTGCCGCGGCCAGAACCTCTTCGGCTACAACCCGTACCCGGACAACGTGGTCTGCGAGTTTCTGAAGGAGGCGGTCCGCATCGGAACGCCCGCGGCCCACGACCCGGCGACGGCCGACCACCCGGTGAGCCCCCGCGAGCTGGCGGGTTACGCTCACCGAGTGCGCATCTTCGACGCGCTCAACGATATCCGGAACCTCGTCACCGCGGTGATGGCGACCAAGGCGTTCAACGGCCACGCCGAGGTGGCGCTGTCTTACACGGTCAGCCCGGTGCACGACCTCGAACACTTCATGGCGTTCGCCCGCCGGGCGTTGGACGCGGGGGCCGACTCGCTGGCGATCAAGGACATGGCGGGCCTGCTGCACCCGGCCGACGCGTGGGAGTTGATCACGGCCTTGAAAGACCAATTTCCGGGGGTGGAGCTGACGCTGCACAGCCACTGCACCAACGGGCTCGCCGTAGCGACATATGTCGTGGGCCTGCTCGCCGGGGCCGATCACCTTGATACCTGCCACGGCCCGCTGGCGCACGGCACGTCGCAGCCGCCGGTCGAACTCATCCGCTTCTTCGCCGACGAGCTGGGCGTCGCCACCAACGTGACGCCCGACGCCTTCGCCGAGATCGATGACCGGCTGCGCGGCATCCGCCACGAGCTGCGCGAGGTCGATAAAGACCCGGATCACATGGGCCAACCCTGGCCGGAGGAGCCGACGTCAGAGATGCTCGGCCACATCAAGCAGGCGATTTCGCTGCTCAAGCAGAAAGACCGTGACGCCTGCGACCGGGCGATCGACGTGATCGAGGCCCAGATCATGGTGCCGCAGGGCTACCCCGAGATCGACAAGGCGCAGCTCGAGTCGCAGATCCCCGGCGGGATGGTGAGCAACCTGCACAACCAGCTCAAAGAGCAGAAGCAGCTGCACCACCTGCCGGCCATCCTCGAGGAGGTGCCGCGGGTGCGCCGGGCCGCGGGCTACCTGCCGCTGGTGACGCCGACGAGCCAGATCATCGGGACACAGGCCGCGTTCAACGTGATCCAGGGCGAGCCGTACCGGATCGTGAGCCAGCAGTTCCGCGACGTGATGATGGGGCACTACGGCAAGCTGCCCGGCCCGATCGACCCGGCGGTGCTGGCGAAGGTGACCAACGGCCAGCCGCCGTTCCACGGCCGACCGGCGGACCGGGTGGCGGACGTCGACCTTAAGGCCGTCTACGCCCAGGCCGGCGATTTGGTGAAGTCGCACCGCGACCTGTTGCTGCTGCTGCTGTTCCCGGCGCCGGCGAAGCAGTTTTTAACGCAGCGCGAATTACAGGCCGCGGTGGCGGTCTGATTTGTTGCTGCCAAGGACGCCAAGAGCGCCAAGGAAGGCCGGGAGAAAAATCATCTCGTCGCGGCGTTTTGTACCGCCTGTTGCAGGGAGCGTTCGTAGCCGTCGATGGTGTCGTCTAGCCGGTAGTGGTTCCGCCGTTCGACGGCCGCCTCGTGCATCGCGTCGTGATAGGCTGCGTCGAGAGCGCCCAGGGCGATCCCCCAATCGGTCGGGTCGGCCGAGTCGCAGAGCAGGCCCCAGCCGTGGCCGTCGATCAGTTCGCGGTGGGGCCCGATGTCCGACGCCAGCGTCGGCAGCCCGGCCGCCATGGCTTCGAGTACGGCGTTGGGCATGCCCTCTTCGCGGCTGGTGGTCACGAAGCCACGGGCGTGCCGCAGGAGCCAGGCCCGCTCGGCCCCGGTGCGTCGGCCGAGCACACCCACTACGTCTGCGAGGTCGTGTTGTCGCACCAGACCCCGCACTGTGTCAAGGTCCGACCCGTCGCCGACGACCGCGTATGTCAGTCCCGTCTGTTGGAACCACGCGGCCCGTGTCGCCACGGCTTTGACGGCCAGCGGGACCCGCTTTACCGGCTCGACCCGGCCCATGTGCAGCAGGAAGCGGTCGCCCTCCTTCAGCGGCAGCGTCCCCCTCTCGGCCGCGGCGAGGTCGGCGTCGAAGGCTTCCAGGTCGATACCGTTGGGTACGTGGTCGATCGGCGGCAGGTCTTCAAGCGACCGCCCGGTGACGGCGACGATCCGGTCCGTCAGCCAGCCGCTGATCGAGACGACGCGGTCGGCCCGGGCGTAGCCCGCCGCGATAACCGACCGGACCCGCGGCTTACGCAGCGCATGGAAGTTCGGGTACAGGTCCGCGCCCCGCGGCGTGACGACGACCGGGACGCCGAGCTTCCGCCGGGCGTGGACCGCGGCGTAGCCGGTGGGGTAGGCGTAGAACGCCAGCACCACGTCGAACGGCCACCGCCGGTGCAGCCGGACGAGCGGCCGGGCGAGCACCTCGGGCCAGAGGTGCGGCGCCGGTGGCCGGCGGTAGCGGGTTACCGGGTAAGGCAGCTCGGGCGTCGGCCCCTCGCGGGCTGTCGGCCGCTCGGCCAGCACGTGGACCGCGTGCCCCCGGTCGATTAGCCCTCGCGCCAGGGTGTCGGCCATCCGTTCGGCCCCACCCATCCGCGGCAGGAACGTCGGCGTGAACAGGCAAACCCGCATGCCCCGCAGTGTAAACGCCGGCGGGGGCGGGCCTGCTACCATCGCACGCCATGTCTGCCGACCGTATCGAGCCGCCCGAAGACCTGCTGCAGTGCCCCGAGGCCGAGGTCTACAAGCATGACCGCCGCAGCCGGGTCTGGCGCGTCGCGGATAAGTCCGCCGGTGCCGTCGCCGCGGCGACCGGAGGTAGCGTGACAACTTCCGGGGGCGGGGGGGGGTGGGTGGTGAAGCGGTTTGAGCACAACCTTAAGCGGCAGCGGCTGGCTCGGGCCGTCGGGCAGCACCCGGCCCAGCGGGAGGTGAAGTGGAACCAGCGGCTCCGCACCGCCGAGTTGCCCGTGGTCGCGATCGCCGCGTCGGGCGTTGACGGCACGGGGCGGAGCTGGCTGGCGACGCGGCACGTCGGCGTGTCGCTCTACAACTGGTTGCGACAGAGCGACCCGGACGACCCGGCGACGCGACGACACCGCCGGGCGCTCACCCGGCAGCTCGGGGCGATCGTCGGCCGGCTGCTCGTGAACAAGGTTGTCCACGGTGACCTGAAGGCCAGCAACCTGCTCGTCGACGCCGACGGCCGGCTGCGGATGATCGACGTCGGCGCGTGCCGCGGCGGCAAGGGCACCCCGCTGCTGGGCCAGGCCCTGCCGATGCTCAAGACGCTGCTGGCGAACCTGCGCGACGCGGCAAGTTATCACCCCAAGCCCGACGCGGGGGCGGTGAGCCGGGCGGAGCGGATGCGGTTCTTCCGGGCGCTACGGGCGACCTGGCCCACGCCGCCGGACGGGCTGCAATACCTGCTGCGTCACCCCGAGCTGCGTTAGGTCGGGATTACCGCATCGTCAGGTACCAAGAGCCCTCGTGACGTGCGAAGCTCCATGTGTCTTCCCGGGTGACCAGCCCGTCGGCGTCCGGCGACTCGGCATCCGCCGCTTCGGCCGGTGGCGCGGGTGCTTCGAGGGTAATCGTCCCGATGGCGGTCTGGGCCTCCTCGTCGAGCGCGACCTTGTTCATCTCGGTGATCCGCGGGGCCCGGTCGGGGTCGGGGTGTTCGAGGGCGAAGGCGACCTCCATCGCCTCGGCGAAGAACGCCTGCGGCCGGCCGATCCGTTTGGCGAGGCGGATGGTTTCGGCGGCGGGATCGTCACTGGTCATCATTAGGTCCATCGGGTCGACGTCCCGCGGCAGGTACGCGTCGACCATCGCCCCGACCCGCGGGTCGGCCCCGGGCTGCTGGGCCATGAACGCGAAGGTCACCGCCATCTGTCCGATTAACTCGTCACGCCGCGCCGGCGAGACCAGCCCGACGAAGCCGGCCCAGTCGCGCTGGTTGAACGCGGTCTGCGCCTCGGCGAACACCGCCTCCGGGCTGTCGAAAGGTTGTGCGTCCGCCGGCGACGCGGCCACGCCGATGACGCAAACCAGGGCCACCACGGTCCATGTCCGTGCCGATTGTTTCATGTGCGGGTCTCGCCAACGAGTGTGTCCCTATCATACCGCCTCTCGCCGCGAAACCCGCCTCCCCGACGCCAGCCGTATGCCGCCGAACATCCGCAACTTCAGCATCATCGCCCACATCGACCACGGCAAGTCCACGCTCGCCGACCGCATGCTGCAGGGCACCGGGGTGATGCATGAGCGCAACGCCCGGGAGCAGACGCTCGACAACATGGACCTCGAGCGGGAGCGCGGCATCACGATCAAGGCCTCGGCCGTGAGCGTCGAACACAAATTCCGGGGTGAGGTTTACGAGCTGAACTTCATCGATACGCCGGGCCACGTCGACTTCCACTACGAGGTCAGCCGGGCGCTGGCCGCTTGTGAGGGCGCGGTGCTGGTGGTCGACGCGACGCAGGGCGTCGAGGCTCAGACCGTGGCGAACCTGTACAAGGCGGTCGAGGCCGACCTCGAGATCATCCCCGTGGTCAACAAGATTGACCTGCCCAGCGCCCAGCCCGAGGAGCGGGCCCAGCAGGTCGAGGACGTGCTGGGCCTCGACGCCGCCGACTGCATCATGACCTCGGCCAAGACCGGCGTCGGCGTCGGCGAGCTGCTCGACGCGATCTGCGAACGCTTCCCGCCCCCGGAAGGCGACCCAGAGCAGCCGCTGCAGGCCCTGATCTTCGACGCGATCTACGACGACTACCGCGGCGTGGTCGTCTACTTCCGGGTGGTCAACGGCCGGATGAAGAAGGGCGACCGCATCCTGATGATGGGGGCGAAGCGGACCTACGCCGTGACCGAGCTGGGCAAGTTCCGCCCCGAGATGACCGCGGTCAACGAGCCGTTCGAGGCCGGCGATGTGGGCTATATGGTCGCCGCGATCAAGACGCTCGAAGACGTGAACATCGGCGATACCATCACGTTGGACACGCAGCGCTGCGACGACCCACTTCCGGGGTACGAAGAGCCGTCGCCGATGGTCTACTGCGACTTCTACCCGTCGGGCGACACCCAGTTCGACGAGCTCCGCGACGCGATCGCCCGGCTGCACGTCAACGACGCCAGCTACACCTACGAGCCGACTAACTCCGAGGCCCTGGGCAGCGGGTTCCGCTGCGGGTTCCTCGGCATGCTGCACATGGACATCATCCAGGAACGCCTAGAACGCGAGGGCCACGTCAGCGTCGTCCAGACCGCACCGACCGTGACCTACGAGGTCGAAATCGTCGGCAAGGGCGACACCCGCGAGGTGATCCACATCACCAACCCGGCCGAGCTGCCGGACATGTCCAAGGTCAAGGACATCCGCGAGCCGATCGTCGCCGCGGAGATCATCACGCCCACGTCCAGCATCGGCGACCTGATGAAGCTCTGCGAGTCCCGCCGCGGCGTCTACAAGAGCCAGAAGTTCCTGGCCGACGACCGCCAGATCCTGGAGTACGACCTGCCGCTGGCCGAGATCATCTACGATTTCTTCGACAAGCTGAAGTCGATCACCTCCGGCTACGGCACGGTCGACTACCACGTCACCGGCTTCAACAGCGACAACCTCGTGAAGATGGACGTGCTGGTCAACGGCAGCCCCGTCGAAGCGCTGTCATTGATCGTCCACCGCACCAAGGCCGAGTTCCGCGGCCGGCATTTACTGAAGCGCCTCAAAGATCAGATCGACCGCCACCTCTTCGAGATCCCGCTGCAGGCCGCGATCGGCGGCAAGATCATCGCCCGCGAAACCATCAAGTCCGTCGGCAAGAACGTCACCGCCAAGTGCTACGGCGGCGACGTCACCCGCAAACGCAAGCTCCTCGAAAAACAGAAGAAAGGCAAGGAACGGATGAAGAAGGTCGGCAGCGTCGACATCCCGCAAGAGGCGTTCATGTCGGTGCTGGATACGGGGGAGTAGTCCGCAGCACACGAAAGTGATTTGACATGGATGAAGCCGAAGGTGTCAAATCGCTTATCGAAAAATGGAGGTTGGTGGGCCCGGTGTTGGAACGGCAGCGCGAGCAAGATATCCGCGATACGGACACCGCCCGTGACCTGCCGATCTTTTTTGGTTTGACCGACTATGCCGTGAAGCATCACCCGCCAACCGATACTAGCGGGCTGGTGGAGCTACACCGCTGGCTCGATTGCGATTCTCCTATTACGTCAAAAGGCTAAAAGCCGACCCGGTTCATTTCTTGTGTTTATCGGAGGGCGATGCTCTTACCGAGCTGCCGTGTTTCTAGCGGTTGCGGCTGGGCTAGACACACGTCTTCCCGAAAGCCCCGGTTGTTGCTACAGGTGAACGAAGACCGTGCAAATGCTTGAACGCTACGCCGGTTTCCACTCGTCCAGGTGATTGAGGTAATGCCTGAGGCCTTCGACCGCGGGGTGTTCATCGGGGTGCGTCGGGTGGGCGGTGAAGCCGGTGAGGTTTTGGGCGGTTTCGGCCCAGGGGTCGGTCGCCGCTTGGCCACAGCAATGGATTCCGGATCGCTGGAGTTTTTCGGTTTGTGGTGGCCGGAGCTCATCGAGCGCCGAAGATATTTCGTAACCCAGCAAGTCACGCCAATCCGACCCGTACCGCGGATCGGGAATATCGTCTGTGCCTACGGGGATGAAGCGTGAGGCGATCTCGTCGGCGTAGGTCATCACGGAAAATACCGACCAGTCGTGCTCGACCAGCAGCACGGCATGGACCTCGTCATCGAGGATGCTGAGCCCGGCCCCGAGTGCACAGCACATGGCCATGGAAGTCAGGTAAATCTTCCGGGCACCCGCCCGCTCGGTGGCGTCCAGCAATGCGCGTTTGCGGGTCATCGATTCACGGGAAGCATCGGCGACCACGACGCGCGGTTTGACGAAACGCCGGCGTCTCGGGCCGACAGAGTGGAGGGCTTGTTGGATCGCTGATTCGGCTGCCTCGAAGTCGATGATTTCGTTACGCCGGAAGCAGGATGCGATGTGCGGTGCCGGGTCGAAGTGGCGTTTGGTCATCAGGCCGTCGCGGACGTGTGGCGGCAGTGCGGCCGGTGGCGGGGCAGGCGGCGGGGCAACATAGCCCAGACTTACCTCATTGACCTGATTAGGGGATGTTCCGGAGAAGACCAGCAGACGTCGGCTAAGCACCACGATGCCGATATCCTCCGAAACACCGACGCGGCTGAGGAGTTTGTCGGACCACGTCATGGGTGACGGGGTACCGCCAGCGGGGCGATATCGAGCTTGGCGATGGCCTGTAAGCCACGTTGGGCGATCCCTGCGGGGTGGAGGTCGGCACCTTTGAGTTGGTTGCTGCGGCTGTCGGGGCCGACCCATTTCATGGGCATGCCGTGGCGGTGGAGGAGGCGGGTATCGAGGCCGGCGGTGTTGGCGGCTTCGAGGGCGGCGCTGCCGAAGCCGCCGTCGGCGAGGTGGTCTTCGACGGTGAGGACCGGGACGCCGGCGTCGAGCAGTTCGGTCAGCAGGTCGAGGTCGACGGGCTTGGCGAAGCGGGCGTCGTAGACCGCGACGTCGTGGCCGTGTTCGGTCAGGGCGGGGACGGCCTGCAGGGCGTCGTAGACCGGGGTGCCGTAGGCGAGGATGGCGAGATCGGGGCGGTCGCCCCGGGCGGGGCGGACGCAGACGGCCTTGCCGAGCTCGAACGGGGCGGCGGTCGCTTGTACCGGCTCGGCGACGACGTTGTCGCGGGGATAGCGGAGGAAGCTGGCCCCGGCGTCGTGGCCGCGCATGAAGGCGAGCGCGCCGCGGAGGCTCGGCCCATCGCTGGCCGCAAGCAGCGTGACGCCGGGCAGGGCGCGAAACATGGCAATGTCCATGAACCCGTGGTGCACCGCGCCGTCGCCGCCGACGTAGCCGGCCCGGTCCATGCAGACGCGGACGGGCAGGCCTTGCAACGCGACCTCTTGGAACGCTTGATCGAGGGCGCGCTGGGAGAAGGTCGAGTAGACGGCGAAGAAGGGTTTGAGCCCGGCCTTGGCGAGCCCGGCGCACATGTCCATCGCGTGCGACTCGCAGATGCCGGTGTCAAGCGTGCGCTGCGGGAACTTCTCGATGAGCCGGTCAACGCCGGTGCCGGGGCCCATCGCGGCGGTGACGGCAAACGTCTTCTCGTCCCCGGCCATCAGGTCGAGCATGGCCTCGGCGAACGCGGCGGTGAACGACTGGCCCTCGCCGCCTTTCACCTCGACGCGGCAGCCGACTTGGGTGAACGGCTTGGGGGAGTGGAACTTAGTCGCGTCGCCCTCGGAGAACTCGTAGCCCTTGCCCTTGACGGTGTGGACGTGCAGCAGGACAGGGCGGTTGAGGTCTTTGACCTCGGCGAGGGTGGCGATGAGCGTGGGCAGGTCGTGGCCGTCGACGGGCCCGAGGCAGAGGTGGCCGAAGTGCTCGAACATGTGGCCGTCGGAGACCATGGCCCGCAGGGCTTCGCTGCCGCGGTGGTAGACGTCTTCGAGCAGCGACCCGCCGGGCAGGCGGTCGAGCACTTCTTTGCCGCGGCGTTTGAGGTCGTGGTAGGTCGGGCTGGAGCGGACGCGGTCGAAGTAGCCGGCCAGGGCTCCTTGCGGCTGGCTGATGCTCATGCCGTTGTCGTTGAGGACGGTGAGGAACTGTCGCCGGAGCGTGCCGGCGTTGTTGAGTCCCTCGAGGGCGACGCCGTTGACGATCGAGGCGTCGCCGACGAGGGCGACGGTTTTGCGATCACTTTTCCCTTCACCGCCGGCGAGTACGTCGTCGCCTCTCGCCAGGCCGACGGCGGTGCTGATGGCGGTGCCGGCGTGGCCGACGCTGAAGAGGTCGAAGTCGGACTCGTTCGGCTCGGGGAAGCCGGACATGCCGTCTTTTTGGCGGAGCCGGTCGAGCAGCCCGAGCCGGCCGGTGAGTAGCTTGTGGGGGTAGCACTGGTGGCCGACGTCGAAGAGCAGGCGGTCGTGGCTGAAGTCGAAGACGTAGTGCAGGGCGATCGTCAGCTCGACCACGCCGAGGTTGGGCGCGAGGTGCCCACCGCTGCGGCTGACCTGTTCGCAGATCGCGTGGCGGACCTCCCGGGCCAACGTGGGCAGGTCCTCGACCGGCAGGGCCTGCAGGTCGCGGGGACCGAGGATGGTGGGCAGCAGGGTCGGGGTCATGCGGGGGCCGGGTCACGCGGTCGGTCGCCGGCCAACGGCGGCGGCTTCGCTGTTAAAGCATACGTCCCGAGCCGCCGGGGGGTCGGCCGCGCCTGAGAGTAGGCGCACGCTATCGTCGCCGCGCCGCCAGGTCGTCGGCCAGTTGCCGCAGCGGTTCGGCTCGGTTGCCGAGTGGAGCCAACGCGGCGCGGGCCGCCGCACGGAGGCGCTGCACCTCGTCCCGGGCTCCGTCGATGCCCATGAGCCCGGGGTACGTCAGCTTGCCGGCTGCGGCGTCCTTGTGCGTGGCCTTACCGAGTTGCTCGGCCTCGGCGGTGACGTCCAGCAGGTCGTCAACGACCTGAAACATCAGCCCGACGTCGTCGGCGAAAGCGGTCAGCGCCGCGAGGGCACGGTCGTCGGCCGCCGCGCAGATCGCCCCCATCCGGCAGGCGGCCCGCAGCAGGGCGCCGGTCTTGTGGCGATGGGTGCGTTGGAGCCGGGCGAGCGTCGGGTCGCCCGCGGCGGGGTCGGGCAGGGTGTCGTAGACCTGCCCGGCGATCATGTCCGTGGTCCCGGCCGCCAGCTCGCCGGCGAGCGTCGCGCCGAGCCCGGGGTCGGACGCGTCGCGCAAGACGATCTCGAACGCCAGCGACGTGAGCGCGTCGCCGGCGAGGACCGCCATCGCCTCGCTGGTGTGGACGTGGAGCGTCGGCCGGCCGCGGCGCAGGTCGTCGTCGTCCATCGCCGGCAGGTCGTCGTGGACGAGGCTGAAGGCGTGGACCATCTCGATCGCGGTCGCCGCGGCGAGCAGGTCGGGGTGTTCATCCAGCGAAGCGACCGGGCCGCGGACCGCTTCGAAGGCACGGACGACCAGCATCGGCCGGACCCGTTTACCGGGCCCAAGCCCGGCGTAGAGCACGGCGTCGATCAGCCCCGTCGGCAGCCCGCGTCCTTCGACGTAACCGCGCAGCGTGGCGTCAACCTGAGCGATCAGGCGGTCGGTCGGGAGGGCGGGGCCGGGTGCGGTTTCGGTGGACATTAAAGGTCGTCGGCGATCATGCTAGGGCAGACACGCGGCTGCCAACCAGTCCGCCAAGCGCTGGGCTCCGTCTCGTGGCGGGTGACCTTGCAGAGCGGACGTCATCTTCCGGCGGTTCGCGTCGTCCGCCAGTTCAGATGCGAACGCCTGGACCAACGGCCCGAGGTTCTCGTCGGGCTCGATCCGGTCGCGGAGGATCACCGCGCCGCCGAGGGTCACCAAGGGGGCGGCGTTGTGCCGCTGGTGTTCGTCTTGGTGGAACGGGTAGGGGAGCATCACACAGGGAACGGCGTTGGCCCAGGCCTCGGCTACGGTGCCGGCACCGGCGCGGGTGACCGCCGCGTCGGCCGCGGCCCAGGCGAGACCCATGTCGTCGCAGTACGCCTGGACCCGGACGTCGGTTGACGCCGGCGGGGCGTGGGCTTCGGCCCCGAGACCGGCGATGTGCAGCGCCTGCCACCCGCTCTCTCGCCACATTTCGTGATCGTAAAACAGCGTCATGGCCCGGTTGATCGTGCGGGCTCCCTGCGAGCCGGCGAAAACCAGCAGCGTCGGGCGCTGCGGGTCGAGATCGAGGCGGCGTCGGGCGTCGGAGGGGTCGGTGGTCGACACGGCTTGTCGGCGGAGCGGGTAACCGATGACCTCGGCCCGAGGCAACACCGGGGAGTGGCCGTGGGGCGGGAAAGCGGTGAACACGTCGTTCGCCTGGCGCGCGGAACGCCGGTTGGCCCGACCCGGCACGGCGTCGAGGCTGATCAACGCGACGGGCAGCCCGGCCCGCCGCGCCGCGGCGACCGCGGGCCCGCTGACGAACCCGCCGGTGGCGACCACCGCCGCCGCGTCGGTCCGTTGGATCAGCTCGGCTGTGGCCCGGACGCCCCGCCGGTAGTCACGCAGAAAACGCAGCCCCTGCCGCGGCCGGAAACGCAGCGGCGCGGCGGGGATCGCCGTGTGCGGCCGGCCCGCCGCCGCGGCGATCGTCGCGTCCAGGGGCCGCACGGAAAGCACGAGGTGAGCGGCGAGCGGTTCGGCCAGCCGCTCGGCCACCGCGAGGTTCGGCAGGATGTGCCCGCCGCTGCCGCCGCCGACGAGAAGCACGGTTTTACTCGATTCGACAGAAGAATCAGCCACAGATAACCGCAGACTAACAGGGATGCCGTGGCGAATCGGACGTCGAGCCCGGCATCATGTCTCGAGTCCATTTCCGTTCATCCGCGCCCATCCGCGGCTCAACTTCTTCCTCCCGATCCAGCGAAGCGACGAGCCCGATGGCGAAGGCCGTGAGCACCCACCCCGTGCCCCCCGCCGAGATCAGCGGCAGGGCGATGCCCTTGGTCGGGACGACGACGGTGACCACCGCCAGGTTGATCGCCGCCTGCAGCCCCAGCGTCAGCAGCACGCCCAACGCCACCAGCCGACCGAAGAGGTGCGGGCACCGCCGCGACACCCCGAGGCCGAGCCAGAGGACCGCGAGGTATAGCCCCACGACCACCGCCGCCCCGCCGAGGCCCAGCTCCTCGGCCAACACGGGGAAGACGAAGTCGGTCGTGTCTTCGGGGATGTAGTACTTCTGCACCGACTGGCCGAGCCCGCGGCCCGACACGCCCCCCTGGGCGAAGGCGAGCATCGACTGGATCGGGTGATAACCCGTGCCCTGGTGGTCGGCCCAAGGGTCGAGGAACGCGGTGAGCCGGCGGACGCGGTACGGGCTCTGCAAGATCGCCGCGACCACCGCCGCCGCAGCGATCGGCACGAAGCCCGCGAGCTGCCACACCCGCGCCCCGCCGGCAACCAGCACGACGACCGACACCGCCGCCAGCAGCCCGGCCGTGCCCAGGTCTTCAATGACGATCAGCCCGCACGCCACTGCGACCAGCAGCAGCGGCGGCAGCAGCCCCCAGGCCATCCGGTGCATCACGCCCCGCCGGCGGGCGCACCACCAGGCCAACGCGACAACCAGTGACCACTTCATCACCTCGCTGGGCTGGAACGTGACCCCGGCCGACGACCCCGGCGGGCCGACGCGGAGCCACCGCGACGCCCCGTTGACGTGGTGACCTACCCCCGGGACCAGCGTGAGGCCGCACAGCACCAACGCCCCGAGAGTCACCCACAGCACCGGGTTCCTCCACCCCCGCCCCCGGAAGACGCTGCGCAGGTCGATCCGGTAGCCCAGCGCCATCGCGGCCACGGCCAACAAGGCGTACGCCAGATTCTGGTTCACCCACGGCCGCAGCAGCGCCGCGGGCCGGACCGCGCCGTCGAATACCGCGGCGTCGATCTCCGCCGTGGCCACGCTCGAGCCGGCCGAGCGGACCATGACCACCCCCAGCCCCAGAAGGGCAACAACGCAGGCCATCATCTGGTGGGCGGGTCGGGGCATCGCGGGAGCGGTTCGGCAACGGGCGACGGCCCGGTCCAGACCCGCCCCGTCCGGTATCGGCCAGCTCCCGGTAAGACGGACGCAAATACCGATCAGCCCCGAGATGACCGGGAGTTAAGCTCAACATGAACCAAGTTCTATTTGTTGTGGGGCTCTTTGAAAGCGATATACTCAAATGCTCGAGTGTCGGAACGCCACGCCCCCGGCGTTGGAGTCAGGACAACAACGACTTGGGTGATAAATTGTTGATATCGCGGATGAAATGGTCGCTGTGGCTCGGGCTCGCCGCGGTGGTGGTGGCCGGCGGCCCCGCGGCCCCGGCCGCGGCAAGCGTGGCGTCGGGTGCCGCGGAAATCGCGTCGGCAATCAGCCCTGCGTTCGGGCAACTCGTCGAGCGGGCCCGCGGCTTAGCGGCCGAGCCTTACGACGGCCAGGACCCGACGCTGCCCCCGACCCTCATGCAGCTCGACTACGACGGGCACCGTGATATCCGCAACCAGCCGGCCGACTTTTTGTGGCACGGCGGTGAGGAGCCCTTCCGCGTCCAGTTCCGTCACCGCGGCTGGTTGTTCCGCGACGAGGTCCGCCTCTCGGTCGTCGACGCCGACGCCGGGGCGGTCGAGCCGCTGCCGTTCGACGCCGGACGGTTCACTTACGGGCCGCTCGCCTCGGACAAGCTCGATCCTCAGACGCTGCCGAGCGACCTGGGGTACGCCGGGCTCGCCCTGCACCGCGTCGGCTTCGAGACCACCGACGGGCAGACCGCCGAGACGTTTAACGAGTTCATGTCGATCCAGGGCGGCAGCTATTTCCGCGCGATCGGCCACGGCCAGCACTGGGGCTCTTCCGGCCGAGGGATCGCCGTCAACACCGGGCTGCCTCAGCCCGAAGAGTTCCCCCGCTGGCGCGAGGTCTGGGTTCAACGCCCCGATCCCGGCGACGAATCGCTCGTGCTCTACGGCCTGATGGACGGCCCCAGTGTGGCCGGAGCGTACCGCTTTGACATCACCCCCGGCACCGAAGACCGCCCGACGCTGAGCATGGACGTCGAGGCACGACTGTTCTTCCGCGCGGCCGTCGACAAGCTCGGCCTTGCGCCGATCACCAGCATGTTCCTCTTCGGCGAGTCCACGCCGGCCCGCTTCGGCGACTACCGCCCCGAGGTCCACGACGCCGACGGCCTGCTGATGCAGCACGCCAACGGCGAGCTCGACTGGCGGCCCCTGCGCAACCCGCACCAGACGCGCGTCAGCCGGTTCGAGATGACCAACCCCGCCGGCTTCGGGCTGCTGCAACGCGACCGCAACTTCAACCATTACGAAGACCTCGAGACCGAGATGCAGATCCGCCCGTCGGTCTGGGTCGTGCCGAAGCATTTCGCGTTCCGCAAAGATCGCGACGTGATCACTTCGGTCAACGGCGGGGGTTGGGGGCCGGGCTGGGTCGAGCTGTTCGAGATCGCCTCTGATGACGAGGGCATCGACAACGTCGGGGCCTATTGGGTCCCCGCCGACGAGACCAACATCGGTGCGGGCAGCGAGATCGAGATCGCCTACCGCCTCGACTTCACGCGGCAGCCCCGGCCCGTCGGCCGCGAACTGATGCCCTGGTTCGCCTCCCGCGCGATGCTCGGCGAAGGAGGCGACGGAGAAAACGAAAAGAGCCTCGTCCGCACCGCCGTCGACGATGAAACCGCGGCCGGCCGAGCGGTCGCGCGGTTCGTCCTCGACACCGCGCCCGACTCCGCTTTGCCCAGCGGCACCATCGTCCGTGCCGACGTGACCGCCCACCGCGGTGAAGTCTTCGGCGAACCGATTGTCCAGTACAACAAGTTCAATTACGCCTACCGCCTGACGTTCGACGTGATCGCCCACGGCCCCGAGCCGGTCGAGGTCCGCGCGACCCTCCGCGGGGCCACCGAACTGGACCGCAAGAAAGAAACGGCGTCCGAGGGCACCTACGACGGCGTCGAAGACCCCGACGTCGGCCCGCCGCTCAGCGAGAACTGGCTCTACCGATGGGACCCCCAGTGAGCACCGTCTCGATCTCACCGAAACGCGAAACCGCCGCCGCGGAACCCCCGGAAATCGATGCGGGCTCGCACGACGCGACGCAGCGGATCTTGGCTTACCTGGTTGCCCTCGGCGTAGGCCCGGCCTCGGCCGACCGCGTGGCCGAGGCGTTGGACCGGCGGATCGATCCGGCCGTGACCAACCCCGCCGAACGGGCCGCCGCGATGCTCGAGGGCCTCGACCGCTGGGCCGACGGCCTGCCCCAAACGCTCGGCCTGGCCGACACCGACGGGCGGGTGGCGTTCGCGTTGGCCACGCACCTCGGCCCGCTGCTGGACCGTCACCCCGAAGCGATCGACCGCTCCGACGCCGCGGCCGAGATGTTGCGCGAGCCGTTGAACCACTACCCCAACGGCCTGCTGCCAGACTGGCCCCGCCGCGGGATGCCCCGCCAGCCGCTGGGCGAGCTCCCGTCGGTCCTCACGGGCGAGTTCTGGAGCGGGACCTACCGCTGGGTCATGCCCGCCGTCGACCGCGGGGTGCGCGGCATGCGAAGCGAACTGTCGCCCCCGCCCGGAACCCCCGGGATTCCCGGAACCCCCGCCGTCGCCGGGGCGTCGAGCTCCGAGCCGGCCAAGGCCCCCGACGCGTGACCACGCGGGTGCCCAACAGCCCCGTGCCCCGCATGTTGCGGACCACCAGCGGGGCCCTGTTCTCCCGACTGGGGCTGCTGCTGGCCACCTTCGCCAGCACCTACCTCGCCGCCTACGCCTTTGGCCACGTCGTCTTCGCCGACGGGGTCAACCCCGCGACCGTCACGCTCTGGCTGCTCTTCGCCGTGCTGTTCCTCTGGGTCGCGCAGGGCTTCTGGACCGCCACGATCGGGCTGCTGCAGATGCTGCGGCACTCGCCCAACGCCGTATTCAAAGTCCGGACCGAACCCGTCGAGTGGTCGCCCCCACGAGACCTGCCGCGGACCGCGGTACTCATGCCGATCTACAACGAAGACTCCGCCCGTGTCTTTGCCGGCCTCGAAGCCATCATCCACTCCGTCGACGAGCGGGGCTACGGCGAAGCCTTCGACCACTACGTCCTGTCGGACACGACGGACCCGACCGTCTGGCTCGAAGAAGAGACCCAGCTCGCGGCCCTGCTCAAGACCCTGGCCGACGCGGGTCGGGCCCGCGCCGAGACCGACCCGACTTGGGACGGCCGGCCAATCGCCAACGTTTACTACCGCCGCCGCCACCGCAACACCGCCCGCAAGTCCGGTAACATCGAAGACTGGTGCGAACGTTTCGGCGCCGGCTACACCTTCATGCTCACCCTCGACGCCGACAGCGTCATGGACGGCGGCACCGTCGTCGAGATGGTTCACCGCGCCGCGACCCGCGACGACATCGGCATCCTGCAGGTCCCGCCCCAGCCGGTGAACCGCAGTTCGTTCTTCGCCCGCTGCCAGCAGTTCGCCGCGTCGGTCTACGGCGAGGTGTTCAACGTCGGCTTCGGGGCGTGGACCCACCTGGACGGCAACTACTACGGCCACAACGCGCTGATCCGCGTCCAGCCGTTCATCGACCACTGCGGCTTGCCCCTGCTGCCCGGCCGGGCCCCGCTCGGCGGCGAGATCCTATCGCACGACTTCGTCGAGGCCGCGCTGATCCGCAAAGCTGGCTACAACGTCGTGATCGCCTACGACCTCGACGGAAGCTACGAAGAGTGCCCGACCACGCTGGTCGACTACGCCATCCGCGATCAGCGCTGGTGCCAGGGCAACATGCAGCACATCCGGCTGGTGTTCACCCGCGGCTACCACGCGATGAGCCGGCTGCACCTGGGCATGGGCGTGATGAGTTACCTCGCCTCACCGCTGTGGCTGGCGTTCATGCTGCTGGGACTTGTGGCCGTGGTCGTTTCGGGCGGAGAGTCGTGGGGCGACCCGTGGGCCGTCGTGAGCCCGGGTTTCATCGGCGTGAGCCTGTTCGCCGTCGTGATGCTGATGCTGCTAACCCCGAAGTTCTACGCCGTCTGCCTGGTGCTGCAGCGGCCGGACGTAATGCGGGCCCACGGTGGGGAACTGCAGGCGGTGCTCGGCGCGCTGATCGAGGTTGCGGTGTCGGTGCTGATCGCGCCGATCATGATGGTTTACCACACGACGTTTGTCGTGAACACGCTCTTGGGCCGAAGTGTGAAGTGGAACGCCCAGCGACGCGATGAGGCGTCGGTCGGCTGGGGCGACGCGGTCCGCAACCACTGGAAAAACACGCTGGGCGGTTTGATCGCCGGGGCGCTGGTGCTCTGGCTCGCCCCGGGGTTGTTCGTCTGGGCGCTGCCGGTGCTGGCCGGGCTGGTGCTGTCCGTGCCGGTGTCGGTGATGATGAGCAGCGTCGCGGTGGGGCGGTGGCTGCGGCGTCATCGGCTGCTGATGATCCCCGAAGAGACCGATCGCCCCGCGGTGCTGCTTCTGCAGGAGCAAGCCCTGGAGCGGACGCTTGCCGTGGCCGAGGACGCCGGCGGTCAGCACCCGATGGACCGCGTGATCCGCGACCCGACGTTCAACCGCTTCCACCTTGCGACGCTGGCGAGCAACGGCGAGCCGTTCGAGTCACAGGTCAACATCGCCGCGGCGATCGAGTCGGCCAAGGAAAAGGGCCTCGCCGCGCTCGACCGGCCCGAGCAGGTCGCGCTGCTATCCAACCCCCACGCCCTGCGTCGGCTGCACCACGCCGCGTGGGCTTAGCAGGTCAATTCAAGACGGCTCGGCCGCGCGACGCCAGCCGCCGAGGCGGGGCGTCTTCTTGACGCAAGCGATCACGATCAGCGTCAGGCCCGCCACCAGCAGCGGGACGCTGAGCCACTGCCCGCGGGTGAGGCCGAGCGCCTGCTCGCCGAGGTGTGCGTCCGGCTGGCGGAAGTTCTCGTTGACCAGCCGCATCAGGGCGTAGGCCACGCCGAACGCACCGCCGATCACCCCCGCCCGCCGGGGCTTCCACCAAAGCACGGCCAAAACGGCGAAGACGATCAGCCCCTCCAGCGTCGCCGCGTAGAGCTGCGACGGGTGGCGGGCCGGCACGGCAACGAGCGCGCCCTGCCGCAAGGCGGTGTCGCCGGCCTGCAACAGGTCGAGCCAGTTCCGCGGCAGCGGCCCTCCGTAAGCCGTGATTAACGCGTCGTACACGGCCGGCGATTCAAACGCCTCCTGCGGGAACCGCACGGCTAGCGGGAAGTCGGCCGATACCCGTCGGCCGAACAGCTCGCCGTTGATGAAGTTGGCGACCCGGCCGAAGAACAGGCCCAGCGGCGCGCCGAACGCCAGCAGGTCAACGATGTGCAGCTTCGACAGTTTGTGCCGCCACGCGAACCACCACGCCGCGACGCAGCCGCCGATCATCCCGCCGTGCGACGCCATGCCCCCGCCGCTGAAGTCCAGCAGGTTCCAGTACGGGAACGACGCGGTGAAGCCGAATAGCGACGGGCTGTAGAACGCGGCGTAGCCCACCCGGCCGCCGACCACGATCCCGATCGCCAGGGTGATCACGAGGTCGCTCGCCCGGCCCGGTTCGAGAGGTGACTGCCCGACGCGGGCCACCCGTTTGATGAGCAGAAACGCGAGGAAGAAGCCGACGAGGTAGGCCAGCCCGTACCAGCGGATCGGCCCGCCGTCCCAGAGCTTGACGGTGTAGGGGTCGATCGTGTGCAGCCAGGCCGAGGCGAGGGGCATGACGGTTTACCGTGAGCGCTTGCCGCGGTGTTTTTTGAGTTTCAGAGTTTGCTGCTTGGCGGGGCGGGACCGGTTTCGGCGGCCGCCGGCACTGACCGCCTGCTTGTCGCCGGAAGAACCTTGGGCGGACGATCCGTTTTTGGCCACACGCTTCTTCTTTCTGTCGCGTTTCTTCTTATTCTGGTTTTTCGCGGGACCGTCGCCGCCCGACTCGATGATGAAGAGTTCCATCTGCCGGCGGGCAAGGTCAACACTAGCGACACGGACGACCGGGAAGCGGTCGCCGATGTTGATGGTCCGGCCCGATCGTTGCGCGACCAACGCACCGGTGTTTCGGTTGAGCTGCCACCTATCCCCGCCGGATCTTTTCCCGCCGGGCAGGTCGGCGACGGCGATGAAGCCGTCGATGAGGTAGCGGTCGATCTGGAGGTAGATGCCCTGGCCGGTGACGCCGGTGACGGTGCCGGGGAAGTCTTCGCCGAGCTTGGTCGAGAGCAGCTCGAGGACGAGGTATTTACGGAGTTCGCGTTCGGCGGACTCGCTGTTACGTTCGGTGGCCGAGCAGTGCCGGCCGATGCGGGCCATCTCTTCTTCGTTCGGGACGCGGTGGTCCTGCTGGAGTTTGCGGCCGAGTTTGGCGGGCTTCACGCGGGTCTCGCCCGACGCCCGTTGGTGTTCGAGCAGCACGTCGAGGCAGCGGTGGACGACGAAGTCGGGGTAGCGGCGGATCGGGCTGGTGAAGTGGGTGTAGTGCTCGCTGGCCAGGGCGAAGTGGCCGACGAGCTGGGGCGAGTACTCGGCCTTGCTGAGGGTCTTGAGGACGGCCATGTGCACGGCGTGCTGGGCCGGCTTGCCGCGGACCGAGTCGAGCAGCGCCTGCAGCTCCTTGCGTGACGGGCGGGCGGGGATGTTGTGGCCGGCGACGCGGGCGAAGGCCTTGAGGTCGCTGATGTCGTGGGCGTCGGGGTCGGGGTGGACCCGGCGGATCATCGGCACGTCGAGAGCGCTGAACGACCGCGCGGCCGCCTCGTTGGCCTCGACCATGAACATCTCGATGATCGTGTGGGTGTAGGCGTCGTCTTCCGGCACCGCGTCGACGACCCGGCCCGACTCGTCGAAGACCAGGTCGACCGAGGGCAGCCCGAGTACGATCATCCCTTCGGCGAGGCGGCGCTTGCGGATCGTGCGGGCCAGCTCGTTCATCATTTTGAGGCACTGGATCAGCGGCCGGGGGTACTTGGGCTCGCTTTTGCAGTGCTTGCGGGCGGTGCGCAGGTCGTCGTCGATCAACGCCTGGGCCTCGATGTAGGTCAGCCGTTTGGCGGAAAGGATCACCGTCTTGGCGAAGCGGTGCGACACCACGTTGCCGTTCGCGTCGTAAGTGAGGAAGCAGGATTTGGCGTAACGCGACACGCCTTCCATGAGCGAGCAGACGCCGTTGGACAGCACCTCGGGCAGCATCGGCACGACGCGGCGGGGCAGGTAGGTGCTGTTTCCTCGGGCGTAGGCCTCTTCGTCGAGGGCGGTGCCGGCGGCGACGTAGTGGGCGACGTCGGCGATGTGGACGCCGAGCTCCCAGGCGGCCTCGCCGCTGTCCTCGATCCGCCGGATCGAGATCGCGTCGTCGTAATCCTTCGCGTCGGGCGGGTCGATGGTGCAGATCAGCTCGGTGGTGAGGTCTTCGCGGTCGTCGGGGATGGTTTCGGGGTCGAGCTTGCGGGCGGCGTCGCGGGCCTGCCGCATGACCTCGTCGGGGAAGCGGTCGCTGAGGCCCGCGGAACGCATGACGGCGACGGTCTCGACGTCGGGCTCGCCGGCCTCGCCGAGGACCTCGACGATGACGCCTTCCGCGTCGTTCCCGCGGTCGTCGGGGTAGCGGGTGAGCTCGATGACGACCTTGTCGCCGGCGCGGGCGTTCTTGGCGGGGGGGTCGCCGACGCGGACGGGGGCGGTGAAGACCCGGCCGTCGCTCGCGACGCCGGAGCGGCTGCCCCGTTTGCGTAGGGTGCCGGCGTACTGGCGTTCGGCGCGTTGGAGGACCTCGACGATCCGGCCGACGTAGGGTGACTTGCCGGTGGCGGAGCGCCGCTTCTCGTGGATGACCTTGGCCTTGACGCGGTCGCCGGTCATGGCGTCGCCGACGTTGCCGGGGGGGATAAACAGGTCGCCGTGCTCGGTCAGCTCGTCGGGTACGAGGAAGCCGAAGCCCTTCTCGTGGCGGCGGAAGGTGCCGACCATGTTCTTCCCGGGCGGGGGCAGGGCGATGGTGTCGGCGGTGCCGCGGACGACCTGGCCGGCGGCGAGCAGCTCGTCGATGGCGCGGCGGAAGAGGTCGGCCTGTTCGGCGGGGACGGCGAGGTCTTCGACCAGTTCGCGGGCGGTGCTGGGGGCGTACCGCCGGTCGGCCAGGTGGTCGAGGATGCGGCGGGTGTAACGTTGGGGCATGGCGTGAGGGTCGGACGGGCGGCGTGGCTATCGGCCGCCGCCGAACGGATTAGCGTAGCATAGTTCGTGGCCGGCAAGCCCCACGGCCCTGACCGAAAGCGAAAGCCCCAGAGTATGAGTGACGACGCCGCCGTGATGACCGCCGCCGAGGTTTTAGGTAAGGCGCTGGCAGGTCATCCGGCGGTGCGGCAGGTCGATACGCTGCTCAAAGAACTCGAGGCCGACACCGAAGCCAAGCGGTTGATGGCCGACCTGCGTCGTCACGAGGAGGCCCTGCTGCAGAAGGAGGCGGCGGGCCAGCCGATCGAGGTTGCGGAGAAGCACCGGCGGCAGGAGTTGCAGCAGTCGGTGGCGGTGAACCCCCTGCTGGGGCGTTTGCAGATGGCGCAGATGGATTATGTCGATCTGATGCGTCGGGTCGACGCGTTGATTGGCGGGCCGGCGGCGGGCGGGTGAGGCCGCAACCGGGGCTTCATGTTTTCAGTTGCCGGCGGCCTGGGGGGCCGATTCGCCGACCTGCAGGTCAGCGTCCGTGAAATCGAACGGGGGCTGCTTCAGGATGTCGAGCCAGTCGTCGGCGACTCCGATGACGGCGTCCCAGTTGCCGCGTTCCAGGGCCTCGATCGGCGCCCCCGGCGCGACCCGGTTCGCGTCGAGGTCCCCGTGGGTAAACGCCAGAGAGGACGCGGCCACGCGGACGAGATCGACGTGTTCTTTTGCCCGGCCTTCGGGCACGCGGCCTTCGGCGAGTTGGGCCGCGGCGAGACGCAGGTACCGGTAACCGACGCGGGCGAGTTGTCGCACGTCGTCGTTACGGCGCTGCGAGGAGACGAGCAGGCGGGAGGTAACGTCCTGGATCGTGTCGCGTTCGGGGAAGTACGGGGCGGTGGGACGATCGACGTGCCACGCCAGCCGGGCGTTGAGCGCGTCGAGGACGGCGGGGATCGCACCTTCGACGCCGAGCATCGCGTCGAACATGGGTTTGACGATGTAGACCTCATCCTCATCGACGACGCGGCGGGCGAGTTCGGTGAGGGCTTCGTCCCGCTGGAGCCCGACGAGGCGTCCGCTGCGCAGGTGTTCTCCCACGGCAAGGACCGCCGGGTAACGGACCCCGGCGCTGGGGTCGTCCAGCCCGCGGAGGGCGGGCGGCAACGCATCGAGGTGCGGCATGTTGGCGAGCACGAGCATCGCGTTTACGCGGGTCTTGAGTTTCTCGGCTCCGACCAGGGGGGCGGTTTGCGTGGCGACGAGTTCGGCGTACTGGTTGACGAAGCGTTCGGTCGCGCCGCCGCCCAACTGGGCGATCAGGTTCTCCCGGCCGGTGCTGATCCGGGCTTCGTCGTCGCTGCCCAGCGCGGCGATCTGTTCCTCGACGAAACCGGTCGCCGCGGCCCGCTGCTCGGGCGACCAGAAGTTGGGGTTGGTTTGAAAACTGGGGTCCAGACGGGCCTGTCCCAACGCCTGCAGTGCAATTGAGCCGATCAACAGCACGAACACGGCCCGGCGGATGATGGTGAAAGATGTCGCGCTCGATCTCACGTGACGAAACTCCGCCGAGGCGTGTCTTTGAACCGTATCGTGACGCGGCGAGAGGGTTTGCCGCGACGCGCTAATGTCGGTGCTTTGACCTATCGACACACACCGATACCATGCCTGAACACTAACAACGCGGTATGGGGGTGTCAACCGAAGCCGGGCGGCTTGTCGTGAGGCAAAATCAATTCAAGGCTGGGGTTAAGCCGATTCGGCAGCAGCTGCGCGCGGTGGCGTTAAGCGTCTTTGCTCTCGATGTGCAGTTCTTTAACTTTCTTGTTCAGCGTGTTGCGGTTGATCCCGAGGAAATCAGCGGTGCGGATCTTGACGCCGCTGTTGTAGCCCAGGGCTTCGCGGATCAGCTGGCGTTCGACCTCGCCGATCACCATATCGTAGACCTGTCCGTCGTAGATCTGGAACTGTTTGATGGCGTGCTCGGCGAGCTTGGCGGCGATGGCCTCGATCGACTCGTCGCTGGTGTCGCCGCGGATCTGCTGGCCGAACATCCGGATCTGCAGCGGCAGCAACTCCTCGAGGAATTCCTCGGACGATGAGAGGACGACCGCTCGTTCAACCGCGTTCTCCAGCTCGCGGACGTTGCCGGGCCAGGGGTAACGCAGCAGTGTGTTCATCACGTCGCGGCTGATCTTCTTGAGGTCGCGCTGGTTCTCGCGGTTGTAGCGGTCGAGGAAGTGATCGATCAGCAGGGGGATGTCTTCGCGTCGGCTGCGCAGGGGCGGTAGGTCGATGGTGACCACGTTCAGCCGGTAGTACAGGTCTTCGCGGAAGTTATTCTTGCGGACCTCTTCTTCGAGTTCGAGGTTGGTTGCCGCGATGACGCGGACGTCCGTTTTCATGGTCAGGTGGTCGCCGACGCGTTCGAACTCTCGTTCCTGCAGGACGCGGAGCAGCTTGACCTGGAGCTGGGGGTCGAGGGTGCCGACCTCGTCGAGGAAGATGGTGCCGCCGCTGGCCGCCTCGAATCGTCCGACCTTGTCGCGGACCGCGCCGGTGAAGGCCCCCTTGACGTGGCCGAAGAGCTCGGACTCGAGCAGCTGAGGCGACAACGCGCCGCAGTTGACGCGGATCAGCGGCTTGTCGCGGCGGGGGCTGTTGTAGTGGATGGCCTTGGCGATCAGTTCCTTGCCGCAGCCGGTCTCACCGAGCAGCAGCACGGTCGCGCGGGACGACGCGACCTGGGCGATGGTGCCGAGCACGTCCAGCATCGCGGGGCTGGAGCCGATGATGTTGTCGAAGCGGTATTTGATCCTCAGGTTGTCTTTGAGCCGGGCGTTCTCGGCCAGCCACTGGTCCTTTTCGAGGCGAACGAGATTATGGATCCGGATGGTTTGCGCGATCATCCCGGCGATGATCTTGATCAGCCGGGCCTCGCCGTGGAGGGTGTCCTCGTCGACCAGCGGCTTGTCCACGCTGATCGTGCCGACCCGGGTGTCGCCGTCTTTGATCGGCACGCAGACAAAGCTCAGCGGCCCCTCCTCGCCGGGTTCCTCAAGCTCCCGGCTCTGCGTGCGGTTCAGGAAGTCGGGGTGGTGACGCAGGTCCGGGATAACCGCAGGCTCGCCGGTGGCCATAACCCGGCCGGTGACACCTTCGCCCAGTGCGTAACGCCCCCGTTCCTGCTCGGCCGGCGTCAGCCCGACCGACGCCACGGTTTTCAGCTGCTCGGTGGTCGGATCGAACAACACCAGGGCGGATCGCTCGAAGGCCATCCGCTCGCCCAACAGGCTCATCGCCCGTTGGAAGACCTGCCCCAGCTCGAGACCATCGCCAAGGATTTGGCTGATTTCTTCGAGCGTGTCTAATTCTTGTTCAATCCGATCCATCTGCTGCCAATTAAATCATCACGGCCCCTGATTGGCAAGCCATAAATAAAAAGCGCGCGCACGAATACTATCAAAAACCAAACAAAAATTGAGCCTAATTAAAAAATTTATTAAATAATATTAAACAGTAATTTAAAAAATTATATTTCTTCTTTCCCAGTTTTTTTCGCGCACATTCTGGTCGTTTCGCCCCCGAGTGACAGCCCCGCTGCTTCCCCGGAGTGCAACGACCGTGGCCCAAATCACCGCGTCAACCCAACGCACCATCAGAAGTTTAACGCCCCAACTGATCGATGTTCTGCTGGATGAACACCTCCGGGATCGGTTACCACGTATGCGTTGGCTCTGGGGCTACTACCGTAACCCGGTCGGCCCCGACGCCTCAGTGAGCGGCGATCGCGGGGGGCCGATTAATCAGCGTCACGGCCTGCCCGATCGGCTGCGCCACCCCACCGGAGCCGCCAGCCGGGAGGTCGTGATCGAGAACGACATCGCTTGGCGGGTCCACGCCCTGGCGGACTTCATGTTCGGCCGGCCGCTGGTCGTCCAAAGCCTAGCCGACGATCCTCGGCAGGCCGCACGCATCGACACTCTTATTCGCGAAACCTTCGACCGCAGCGGCGGCGAGTCGTTCTTTCATCACCTCGCGCTGCTGGGGTCGGTCCACGGCAGCATCGATGTGCTGGTTCGCCCCGGCGCGGACGCCGACCCCGGCACCCGGCTCGAGTTGATCGAGGCCCCCCGGGCTGTGCCGCTGCTCGACCCCGGCGACTACCGACGGCTCGACGGCTTCCTGATCCATTACGCCCAGCAGACCCACGACCTCGAAGCCTCGCCCTGGCTCCGCCGGGTGGTCCGCCCCGGCGGTCCGACGCGGCGGCGGGTCGTGTACCGCACCGAGGTCTGGACCGCCGAGACCCGCGAGACGTTCGTGGGCCCATCGCCCGGCGCGGGGGGCGGCCGGTGTCGTGTCGACCTTCAACCCAACCCGCTCGGCCGGGTCCCGGTCGTCCACATCCAGAACCTCGCCCAGCCCCTGCGCTACGACGGGCTGTCCGACGTCGAGCCGCTGATCCCGCTGCAGGACGAGCTCAACACCCGACTCTCGGACCGCGCCAACCGCGTCACGTTCCAGACCTTCAAGATGTACCTCGGCAAGGGCATCGACGGGTTCACCGACCGGCCCGTCGGCCCGGGGCAGATGTGGGCCACCGACAACCCCGACGCCGCGATCCACGAGTTCGGCGGTGACGCCCACACCCCCAGCGAAGACCGCCACGTCCGCGAGGTCCGCGAGGCGATGGACAAAGCCTCGGGCGTCTCGCCGATCGCCGCCGGCGTCGTCGGCGGGAAGGTCGGCAACCTCTCCAGCGAGAACGCGATCCGCATCGTGCTGCTCGGTCTGCTCGCCCGCATCGAGAAGAAGCGGCTTACCTACGGCGCGGGCATCACGCAGCTCTGCGAACTGATCCTCCACGCCGCCGACCTCGACGGCACGCTGCCCAACCGACCCGAGGACCGACGCGTCCGCCTCGACTGGCCCACGCCGTTCCCCGACAGCGAGACGCAGCAGCTGCAGAACGCGCTGCTCAAGGAACAGCTCGGCGTTCCCGCCGCGCAGCTCCGCGCCGAGCTCGGCTACGCCGACTGCCCCGAGTCCGATTGACCAGCCCCGAATCACGAACCGAACCCGGAGTTCACGCCATGACCGAGACCGAGACCGAGACCGAAACCGTCGCAAACGCCGACGCCCCGACCCCGGAGAGCGACGAGCCGCAACCCGACACTGTCGAAACCACCACCGAACGGCTGGTCCCGGTCGGCGAATCGATCCGCTACCGCAAACGCGCCCAGGCGGCCGAGCAACGGTTGACGGAACTCGCCGACCAATTCGCCGGCCTCAAGGACGACCTCGAGGCCTCAAGGCAGACGATCACGTTGCTCGAACGGCGGCAGAAGATCGACGCCCTGCTCGCCGGCTCCGACGCGGTCGACCTCGAAGCCGCCCGGTTGCTCACCGAGGTCGTCGTCGGTCAGATGGACGAGCCCGACGTCGAGGAAGCCGTCCGCGAACTGCGTCGGCAGAAGCCGTACCTATTCCGCCGCCCGGTCCGATCCGCCCCGACGGCCATGTCTCCCGACGTGGAAGAACCCCACGACGCATCGGCCGCCGCCGAACGCGCCGCCGCCACCGGCGACCGCCGCGACCTGCTGGATTACCTCCGCCTGCGGCGGACCAGCCGTTAGCGACCCGACACCCAATCAACCTCTCGTCACAAGGAACACACCATGCCCTTCACCGGAAAAGCCACCTATTCCGCCGGCACTTCCCTGCCGGAACTCGCCGCCGACGTCTCGGACATCGTCGGCATCGTCAGCCCCTACGAGACCCCGCTGCTCGACCACCTCGGCGACCCGCAGCGGTCCGCCACCAGCACGGTCCACGAGTGGCTCGAAGACACCCTGCTGCCCAACACCGACACGGCCGACGGTTCGGTCAACGCCTCGGCCACGTCGATCGACGTGGACCACGGCGACCGCTTCCGCGTCGGCGACCAGGTCCAGGCCGCCGGCTCCCGTGAGGTCATCTTCGTCACCGCGGTGAGCAGCAACACCCTGACGGTCTCACGCGGCTACGGCGGCACCACCGCCGCGTCGATCGCCGACGGCGCGACCCTCTCGATCCTCGGCAACGCCGCGCTCGAGGGCGACGACGCCCCGACCACCCGGTTCACCAACCGCGTCCGCAAGCAGAACTACACCCAGATCTTCACCGCCGGGATCGAGGTCTCGGGCTCGCAGCTCGCCGCCCGCCAGGCCGCGGTCGACGACGAGATGGACTACCAGAAGCAGGAACGCCTCCGCGAGTTGGTCCGCGACCTGGAGAACTGCGTCATCAACGGCGCGGCCGCCGCCAGCGGCGCGGTCGGCTCGGCCACGACGCGTCGCACCATGCGGGGCATCATCCCCAGCCTCGCCACCAACGTGACCGACGGCTCGGGCAACGCCCTCACCGAGGCGACGCTCAACGCGGCGCTGCGGGATATCTGGGAGACGTCCAACGGCCCGGTCGACACGATCGTCGTCGGCGGGGCTCAGAAGCGGGCGATCAACGGTTTCGTCACCGCGTCGCGCGGCTTCGGCCCGGCGACCGAACGGTTCAAGGACCTGGTCAGCGTCTACGAGTCGGACTTCGGCGTCTGCCGGGTCGTGCTCAGCCGGTGGGTCCCGCGGGACAGCGTGCTGCTGATCGACTCGTCGCGGATCGACGTGCTGCCGCTGTCGGGCCGCAGCTTCCAGTTCAAGCCGCTGGCCGCCACCGGCGACAGCGACGCGGGCCAGGTGCTCGGCGAGTACACGCTCGAGCTGCGTAACGAAAACGCGC
>JBCCRT010000007.1:0-52548 GCA_039201235.1 Planctomycetota bacterium | reverse complement strand
GGCGAGGGTTTCGCCGGCGGTTTGGTAGGCGACGGTGGCGGCGGCGACGCGTCGGCCGTCGGCGGTCTCGGCGACGGCGGGGGTGCCGACGAGGGTGAGCCCGGCGTCGCCGGGGCCGAGGGCGGGGTCGGTGTCGGTCGGGTCAACGGGGGTGAGTTCCAGCCGGCCGGACCAGCGGACGACCACGTCGTCGGGCGAGGGGGACATGAGGCGGCGCGGCGTCTGGGGCGCTTGATCTGTGGTGTAGGTGTTGACGAAGTGCAGACGCGGGCCGACGTCGGTGAGGGTGTCGGCCGGGTCGTCCTGGTTCGCCATCGCGGCGGTGAAGGTGGCGTTGAGCCGGTCGCCGGTGAGGTTGGCTTCGCCGGGTCCGACTTCGATACGCAGGTTGTCGAGGAGCACGACGCGGTATCGCTGGGGCGTGTCGGCTCCGGGACCGGTTTCGTTGCGCGGCGTATCGTCGGGGGTCGCAGTGTTCTGAGGATTCCGGGCAGCGGCGTTGTCACTTCCGGGGGCGGGGGTGGGGGCGAAGCGGAGTTGGTCGCCCTCGGTGACGACGAGGCGTTCGATGCGGTCGGCGGCGAGGTTGAAGGTGAGGTCGAGGCCGCGGCCGGTGAAGTCGACGCGGGGCCCGACGAGGCGGACGGGGCCGTCGGACCCGAGCCGGCCGGTCTCGCGGTCGAAGCGGGTGAGCTCGTCGAGGTAGAGGCGGAACTGGACGTGGCGGTCGCCGACGCGGTCCAAGGTTTCACCCGGCGGGGCCTGGTACTGGGTGACGACGGTATCGCGGTAGAACTCGCCGCGGGTGGGTTCGTTGCCGGGGTGGTGGAACCGGCCGGACGAGGCGGTGATGGTCAGGACACGCGTGGGTGAGAAGTAGACCTCAGCCGCGGGTCGCACGACGTCCGAGACGAAGTCGGGTTGGGGCGAGACCTCGTCGCCGGCGAAGCGGGTCCAGCCGCCGTCGCCGGACTCGCTGAAAATCTCGAAGTCGCGGACGACCTCGACGGGCGCGAGGTCGAGCGGACGGGGGTTGGCCAGGTCCTCGGCGGTGACGCCCCGGCCGGTGAGCGGGGGAGGGTCGGCGTCGGGCCCGGCGTCGGCGGGCGCGCCGGGCCCGCCGAGGAACACCGCCATCGCCACGACCACGGCCGCGGCCACCAGCCCGCCCAGGAGCCACACGAAACGCTGCTGCATCGCGGGATTGTCGGCCGGCGCGGGGGTGAGTTCAAGTGATCGTTTTGTCCGGTCTCCTCTCCCCGCGGGAGAGGGTTAGGGTGAGGGCGATACGAGCCGCGGGGTTATGTCCGTGATGGCGGTGGTTTTCTGTCACGCCGCCCTCACCCCGGCCCTCTCCCGGGGGGAGAGGGGCAAGCCAGACACCGCGGCGGTGCGTACCCCACGCCGGTATGATCGCCGCCTCACCGCTCGCACCACCCCACCCGAGCCCCCCATGATCGGCAAAGTCTTCAAGGCCTACGACGTCCGCGCCCTCTACCCCGACCCGCTCAACGAGGACGTCGGCTGGAAGGTCGGCCTCGCCACGGGGCGGTTTCTTAAAGATCAGAACGGCCCCGGCAGGGTCGTCGTCTCCCGCGACCACCGGCCCGCCGCCCCCGGGATGGCCGAGGCGCTGGTCCAAGGTCTGCGCGCCGCGGGTATGGACGTGATCGACCTGGGCCGCTGCGACACGTCGATCCAGTACTTCGCGATCCCCCACCTCGGGGCCGTGGGCGGCGTGCAATGCACCGCCTCGCACAACCCCATCGAGTACATCGGCTACAAGATCAGCCGCGAGCAGGCCAAGCCCGTCGGGGCTGACACGGGGCTCAAGGAAATCCAGGCGATCGCCGAGTCGCTCGACGGTGACTGCCCCGACCCGCAAGGCGGCTACGAAGAGGGCGACGTCTGGGCCGCTTACCGCCAGCACATCCTCGGGTTCATGGGCGAGCTCAAACGTCCGCTCAAGGTCTTCGTCGACGCGTCCAACGGCTGCGGTATCGAGCTGCTCGACCGCGTGTTTTCCGACGTGCCGAACCTCGAGTTGATCACGACCAACACACAGTGGACCGATGAGTGGGCCCACGAGCCGAACCCGCTCGTAGCCGAGAACATGGTGCCGACGCAGGACGGGGTGCAGAAGCACTCGGCCGACCTGGGCGCGTGCTTCGACGGCGACGCCGACCGCTGCATGCTGGTGGATGACGCCAGCGCGCTGTGCGGCTGCGACCACCTGACCGCCTGGCTGGCGCACCACTTCGTGGCCGTCAACCGCACCGACCCGGGCGCGGCGAAGCCGACGAGCATCGTCTACGACCTACGGTCGTCCAAGGTCGTACCCGAGACCGTCGCCGCCCTCGGGGCCGAGCCCGCGATCGCCAAGGTCGGCCACGTCAACATCAAGGCCAAGTTGCGCGAGACCGGCGGCGTCTTCGGCGGCGAGCTGTCGGGCCACTTCTACTTCCGCGACAACAGCTACGCCGACTCGGGCGCGATCACGCTGGCCGTCGCCCTCGGCGTGCTGAGCCAGTCCGACGCCCCGCTGTCCGAGCAGATCGCGCCGTTCCGCAAGTACCCGCAGTCGGGCGAGATCAACTTCGAGAACGACGACAAGGCCGGCACCCTTGCCGAACTCAAATCGATCTACGGCCCCCACGGCGAAGTGATGGAACTCGACGGCGTCAGCATCGACTGCTGGGACGCCAAGGGGTACTGGTTCAACGTAAGGGCGAGCAACACCGAGCCGCTGCTCCGCCTCAACGCCGAGGCGAAAGACGAGAAGACGCTGGCCGAGCTATTGGGCGCACTCAAACCCAAGCTGGGCGTCGAGGCGTCGGGGCATTGAACTTCATGCCCGGCCAGACCGGCGAAACGACGGCCCCGCGGCCGGTGATGCCGGCGGGCGTGGGGCGGTCCGTCCGGCCCGGGGTGTGCCTGTGGCTGCTGTGCGTGGCGGTGGGCTGCTCCGCCCCGCGGGGCGAGGTGTCCCCGGTGCCCGGGCCGCTCGGCGAGACGCTGGAGGCGCTGCTGGCCCGGTTGGCGGACGAGGCCCCGCTGCCGGCGTCGGATCGGCCCGTGGCGATCGCGCTGCACCGCGTGGAACTGCAGGACCCCGACCCGCCCGAGGGCTTCCCGGACGGCGAGGTGGTGGCCCGGCGGCTGCACGATTTTCTGGAACGTGAGCCGAGGGTCCACGCGGTCCGCGTGACCCCGTTCGACGGCACGCCCTTCCTGCTCGGCGGCGGCGACCCGCCGGCGATGACGCTGAACTTCGAACTGTTTCGGTTGCTGGACCTGCCGCAGGTGCCGGACCAGGCGTTCTACCTCGCCCGGCTGTGGGTCTTCGACCTCGCGGAGCGTCGGCTGCAGTGGGAGGGCGTCGGCGGCCCCTTCGCGTGGCCCGGCCCGCCTGATCGGCCGTAGCCCGGTGGCCGTGGCGCATTGACGGCCCGCCTACAGTGGCCTTCCGTGGACCTTGCTCCCGACGAGTTGATCCGGTCGCTGCGCGAGGCGTTGGGCCTGTCGCCCGACAACGTGCCACTGCGGCGGCAGTTGGCGGTGGTCCTGATGAGCCGGGGCGAGCTTGATGACGCCGACGGCGTCCTGCGTGAGGGCCTGACGCATACGCCGCAGAGCGAGCAGTTGCGGCTCGGGCTGGCGGAGTGTTTCCGACGCCGAGGCCGGACCTCCGAAGCGTTGGTGATTGTCGAAGACCTCGCGGCCCGCCGCGATGCGCCGGCTCCGACGCTGCGGCTGCTGGCCGAACTGCTGGAGGCCGGGGGCGAGACGCGGCGGGCCGCGGCGGTGTACCGGCGGGCGATCGACGCCGACCCCGACCTGGCCGACCCCGCATTGGCCGAACGGCTGGGTGTCGACGGGGCGGCCCGCCAAGCCGACTCGGACGACGGGACCGACACCGATGCCGACGGGCGGGTCCGCCTTCGTGCCGACGCGGCGTCCGGTACCGGGCCCGTCGAGATGCAGAAGCCCGGGGTCACCTTCGCCGACGTCGGCGGGATGGACAGCCTGAAGGAGCAGATCCGCCTCAAGATCATCGCGCCCTTCGAGCGGCCCGAGTTGTTCGCCGCCTACGGCCGATCCGCCGGCGGGGGCATCCTGATGTACGGCCCGCCGGGCTGCGGGAAGACCCACCTCGCCCGGGCGACGGCCGGGCAGATCGACGCGGGATTCATCAACGTCGGCATCCACGACGTGCTGGACATGTACATGGGCGAGGGCGAGAAGAAGCTGCACCGGCTGTTCGAACACGCCCGCGCCCACAAGCCCTGCGTCTTGTTCTTCGACGAGGCCGACGCCCTGGGGATGAAGCGGTCGGGGACGCGTCCCGGCGCGTGGTCACGGGTGGTTAACCAGTTCCTGGCCGAGCTGGACGGGGTCGAGCGGCGCAACGACGGGCTGCTGGTCCTCGCGGCGACCAACGAGCCGTGGTCCGTCGACCCGGCGTTCCGTCGGCCGGGCCGGTTCGACCGCGTGGTGTTCGTGCCGCCGCCCGACGCGGCCGGCGCCGCGGCGATCCTGCGGCTGCAGCTGCGGGGCAAGCCGCAGGAGGCGATCGACGCCGACGCGGTGGCCCGGCGGTGTGACGGGTTCAGCGGCGCCGACCTCAAAGCGGTGGTCGACCACGCGGTGGACGCCAAGCTCCGTAGCGCCCTCGACGACGGGGTCCCGGCCCCGCTGACGACCGCCGACTTGCTTCAAGCCGTCAAGCAGGTCCGGCCCTCCATCCGTGAATGGTTCGCCACCGCCCGCAACCACGCGCGGTACGCCAACGAGGGCGGGCAATACGACGACCTGCTGGCGTACCTCGGGCGGCGCTGAGCGATGGACGCCGACCCGTTGGGCCGTGAGCTGCGTCTGGCCGAGGCGGCGTACGACCTGAACCGGCACGAGCTCACGGCCCGCCACGCCGTCCGCGCGCTCGCCCTCTGCCCCGATTCCGCCCGCGCCAAGTACCACCTCGCCCGCAGCCTCTACCTCCGCAACCGCGACGACGAGGCCGAGCCGCTGTTTCTCGAGCTGATCGCGTCCGACCCCGACGTCGCGCACGCCTACGGCTACCTCGGCGACATCTGCCGCTACCGGGGCGACCCCGCCTCGCTGCGTACCGCGTTGGCGTGGTACCGCCAGGCCCGCACCCGGGACCCGGGCCGGGCTTCGCGGACCCGATGGGTCGTCCACGTCTTGCGTCGTCTCGGCCGCGCGGACGACGCGGCCGACGAGGCCGAGGGGGCGTTGGCCCAGCACCCGCAGAACGCGGGCCTGCTCGAGGAGGCGGCCCGGGTCGCCCTGGACCGCAACCGCCGGGTCGCGGCCGCGCGGCTGACCCGCCGGCTGCTCCGCGCCGCCCCGGACGACCCCGAGGCCCACGACGTGATGGAGTCGCTCGCCCTGACCTACGGCCGATTCCGCCTCGCGGCGCACCACCACCGCCTCCGCACCCGCCTGGACCCCGGCAGCGCGGACTCCGGCGACACGCTGCCGCAACGACTCGCGTCGGCGTTGATCGATCGCTGTGTCTACCCGGGCCCGGCGCTGGCCCTGCTCGACCGGTTCCCGCTGCGTCGCTACCCGTTCGCCGGCCGGCCGGCCGCGCCGTGAGCCGCGGCGGCCGAAGCGCGCACAAACGGTATCGTGTTGGGCCATCCCACCACGGCAGGCCTCACGATGACCCCCAAGCAAGTCCTCCAGCTCGTCAAAACCAAAAAGATCGAGTTCGTCGACTGCCGGTTCATGGACTTCCCCGGCCTGTGGCAGCACACGACCTACCCCGTATCCGAGCTGACCGAAGACTCGTTCGTCCACGGCTTCGGGTTCGACGGCTCGTCGCTCCGCGGCTGGCAGGCGATCAACGAGAGCGACATGCTCGTCGTCCCCGTCGCCGACACCGCGAAGGTCGACCCGTTCTACCAACGGCCGACGCTGTCGCTGATCTGCGACGTCAAGGACCCGGTGACCCAGAAGAGCTTCAGCCGCGACCCGCGCAGCGTCGCCCGCAAGGCGGAGAAGCACCTGCGGGAATCGAAGCTGGCGGACAAGGCGTTCTTCGGTCCGGAGATGGAGTTCTTCCTGTTCGACCGGGTGCGCTACGACCAAGGGGTGAACCACGCGGTCTACGAGGTCGACTCGGCCGAGGGCGTGTGGAACCGCGGCAGCGACTCGCCGGCCAACCTCGGCAACCAGGTCCGGCAGCGCGAGGGCTACTTCCCCTGCCCGCCGGTGGACACGATGCACGACCTGCGCGGCGAGATGGTCGCGGTGATGCAGGAGCTCGGCCTGGCGGTCGAGTGCCACCACCACGAGGTCGCGACGGGCGGGCAGGCCGAGATCGACCTGCGCTACCAGCCGCTGGTGCACATGGCCGACGCGTGCATGCTCTACAAGTACGTGGTCAAGAACGTCGCCGCGCGCCACGGCCGGGTCGCCACCTTCATGCCCAAGCCGTTGTTCGGCGACAACGGCAGCGGGATGCACACCCACTTCTCGCTCTGGAAGGCCGGCAAGAACCTCTTCGCCGGGCGCCGCTACGCCGGGCTCTCGCCGATGGGCCTGCACGCGATCGCCGGCATCCTGAAGCACGCCCCGTCGCTGCTGGCGTTCACCAACCCGACCACCAACAGCTACAAACGCCTCGTGCCGGGCTACGAGGCCCCGGTCAACCTGACCTACAGCTCCCGCAACCGCAGCGCCGCGATCCGCATCCCGCGGTACTCCAACACGCCCGAGACCAAACGCCTCGAGTTCCGCTGCCCCGACGGCTCGTGCAACCCGTACCTCGCCTTCGCCGCCGTGCTCATGGCCGCGCTCGACGGCATCCGGCAGAAGCTCGACCCCGGCGAGCCGATCGACAAGGACCTCTACGACCTCGACCCCGCCGAACGGGCGGCCGTCCCCGCCGCCCCGGCCGACCTCAGCGCCGCGTTGGATGCCCTCGACGCCGACCACGACTACCTGCTCGAGGGCGGCGTCTTCACCGAAGACGTGATCCGCTACTGGGTCCGCTACAAGCGTGAGGAAGAGGTCGCCGCCCTGCGGTCCCGCCCGCACCCGTACGAGTTCTGTATGTACTTCGACATCTGAAAAAACCGCTCGCGGCTCAGCGACGGGTGCCCCCGCGCTAAGCCGCAAGCGGCAGCAGGATCACTCGGCGCTGTACGCCGTGTGCGGGTCTTCGAACACCATGAACGCGTCGGCGGGCCGCTCGTCGATCTCGGTCGCCGGGTCGTCCGGCCGGTTCGGGGCGTCCTCGAACAGGTGGTCGAGTTCGTTCGCCGCGGCGTCGCCGTATTTTGTCTGCTCGAACTCGGCCGTGGTCTCGTAACTGGTGCTGTTGTCGTTACGCACCACCCCGCCATGCCAGTCGCCGCTGCCCGTTTCGGTCCAAAGGCTGGAAATGTCGTCCCGGCCTTTGCCGATGGCGCGGTCGCTCATTACGGGTGCCGAGGTGTTCAGTGTCTCCTTCCACTCGGTGATCCGCTGGTCGTCCGGCGTGGCGAGGCCGAGCATGGCGTACGAATAGTGTTTTTCGGTCAACCGCTCGAAGTCTCCGCTCTCGGCCGGCTCGGCTTCCACGGCCCGGGCGTCGGCGGGGTTGATCATGTACTCGGGCGTGAAGAAGTTGCCGTTGAGCAGCATCGCCAGCCGCGCGGCGGGGTCGGTGCCGTCGCCGGAAAAATAGCTGTCTTGGCCGTTTGGGATAATCTGCCCGGAAAAATCAAGCCCGGGGAAGTAGTTTTGCCCGCCACCTCGCTTGCTAGTTTGACTAAAAACCAGAAAGGCTTGATGGATGCCGCGGAGTTGCGTGTTGTTGGACATCTGTCGGCCGCCACCTCTTGGTTGTTGCAGGGCAGGCAACAGAATTGCAATCCCGATGACGATGACGGCGGCTACGGCGAGCACTTGTAGGATCGAAAAACCGGAACGTGATAGATAAACAGACATCACACGATCTCCTTTCGGGAGCGTTACACGAAACACGACACGTCGCCCGGCGGGCAACGGCCCGGCGGGGTGCGTGGTCGCGGGATGTCGGCCGGCGGAGATCGAACGGTGCGGCGACGCGGAAGGGAGACAGATCAGCGAAATAGAAAAATAACGGTGGATAACTTCCGGGGGCCGGGGTTCGACGGTCGGCCGAGGGGTAGCTCCGGCGACACGCGGGGCGGTCGGTGCGTCCGATTGATTAAAGATTCTTGCGGACGGCGACCTGGGTGGGCTCGGTCACGTCGGGCGTGACGGGAGCGATTTCCGGGGGCCTCCTTTCTGGATCGCGGGCCGAGACACGGCCCGGTTGAGCGTTCTGCTTTCACCCTATCGGCCGGGGCGGGCGGAGTCGAGAGGAACGGATCGTCGCGGCGGGAGTTTTTGGGGTGCCGGCCCACGGACGGCGTCCGTGGGCTTCGGGGCGTAGATCGCTTACGATGGATTTATGCGGGTTTGTGGATTGTTGGTTTTGTCACTCGGGCTAACCGGCTGCATCAGCGGTTTGCCGCCGGCGGTGGAGGTGGCGGGGGCCGAGGTGGTCGAGACGACGGACGACGCGGCGCGGGTCGAGGTGTCGCTCGTGTTGCGGAACCCCAACGCGGTGGCGTTGCCGCTGCCCGAAGCGAGCTACAGCGTCGCGTTGCCGGGCGTGGGGAGCTACGCGTCGGTTGAGCTGCCGGCCCGGGTCTTGCCGCCGAACGGCGAGCAGTCGGTCCGCCTGCCGGCGGTGATCGCGCTGGACGCCGTCGATGACCTGCGGGGCCGGGCGTGGCGGGCCAGCGGGAACGTGACCTACCGTCCGGAGAACGCGGTGCGGCGGTTCTTGACCGAGTCGGGGGTGCCGCTGCCGGTGGTGCTGTTCTCGGGCGGCGGCACGCTCGAATAACCCGACTCACCTTCCCTCACTCGCTACTCACCTCTTGCCATGCACCCCGTCTTCGCCGACCGCCGCTACCTCATCCCGTTCCGGGCGCAGCTGCTGCCGCAGATCTTTACGGATGTGTTGGTGATCGGCGGCGGGGTGGCGGGGCTGCGGGCATCGCTGTCAGTGAAGGAGGCCGACGCCGAGGCGGACGTGATCGTGGCGACCAAGGGCGAGCTGGACCAGAGCAGCACTTATTGGGCGCAGGGCGGGGTCGCGGCGGTGCTGGACGCGTCGGACTCGGTGGCGGACCACGTGGCCGACACGCTGACCGCCGGGGCGGGGCTGTGCGACGAGCCGGTGGTGCGGCGGGTCGTCGAGGAGGGCACGCGGCGGGTGCGGGAGCTGATCGACTGGGGCATGCGGTTCGACCGGGCCGATGGCGGGGGTGACGTGCCGGCGCTCGGGCGTGAGGGCGGCCATGGGCATCACCGGATTCTGCATACCGACGGCGACGCGACGGGTCGGGCGCTCGGGCAGTGCCTGGGACAGCGGGTGCTCGGCACGCCGGGCATCCGCTTCTTTTCGCAGTGCTTCGTTCTTGATTTGATTACCGCCCCCGCCCCCGGAAGTGACGACGACGGCGCTGTCCTCGGCGCGATCACGCACCACCCGAAGTACGGCCTGCAGGTGATCTGGGCCGCCGCCACGATCCTGACCAGCGGCGGGGCGGGGCAGGTCTACCGCGAGTCGACCAACCCCAATGTCGCGACGGGCGACGGGCTGGCGATGGCGTACCGGGCCGGGGCCGTACTTCAAGACCTGGCGTTTTATCAGTTCCACCCGACGACGCTGTACGTGGCCGGGGCGTCGCGGAGTTTGATCACCGAGGCGGTGCGGGGCGAGGGGGCGCACCTGATCGACCGGGCGGGGCACCGGTTCATGCCGGACTACGACGCGCGGGCCGAGCTCGCGCCGCGGGACGTGGTGTCGCGGAGCATCCTCCGGCAGATGGCCGAGACCGGTCACACCCACGTCTACCTCGACGTCCGCCCGATCGGCGCGGACAAATTCCGGGGGCGGTTCCCGGGGATCGCGCGGCTGCTGGAGAAGTTCGACATCGACCCGGCGAAGGGGTCGATCCCCGTGCACCCCTCGGCCCACTACATGATCGGCGGTGTCGCGGCCGACGCCGACGGCCGGACCAGCCTGCCGGGGCTCTACGCCGCGGGCGAGGTGGCGTGCAGCGGGCTCAACGGCGCGAACCGCCTGGCGAGCAACTCGCTGCTCGAGGGCCTGGTCTTCGGCCGGGCCGCGGGGCGGGCGGCGGTGGCCTCGATCAACGGCAACGGGAGGCGGCCGGCCCGCGTGGTCTCGGACATCCGCCCGTCGGACCGCAGCGAGCTGGACCTCGCGGACGTCCGCTCGTCGCTGCGCAGCGTGATGTGGCGGCACGTCGGCATCGAGCGGGCCGGCGACCACCTCGCCGAGGTCGTGGGCATGTTCGAGTTTTGGGCCCGCTACACGATGGACAAGATCTTCGACGACCGCCTGGGCTGGGAGGTGCAGAACCTGCTTACCGTCGGGGCGCTGATCACGCGGGCCGCGAAGTGGCGGGAAGAGACGCGCGGCACGCACACCCGCACCGACTTCCCCGAAGCAAGCGACGGCTTCGCGGTCCACGACCGCTGGCGGCGGGGCGCTACCGAACCCGCGACCACGCCGGTGCGTACCGCGGAGGTCGAGCCGGCGTCGGCTTGAGCCCGCGGCCGCCGCTTCACCCGGGAGTCCACGTGATGTTCGGCACGCCCTGGCCCGCGTTGGTGTCGGTGTTGGGCGCGGCGATCCTGGGCGCGGTCGGGCCGTTCCTGTTCAAGGCCGGGGCCACGCGGTCGGCGTCGCCGCTGGGGTTTGTGCTGAGCCCGTGGATCATTGCCGGTTTGTTGTGCTACCTGCTGGTGCTCGGGCTGTTCAGCTACGCCTTCCGCCGCGGCGGGGACGTGGCGGTGCTGTACCCGCTGTACGCCACGACGTTCGTGTGGGCCGCGGTGCTGGCGATATGGCTCGAGGGGAACCCGCTTCGGCCCGGCGACGTAGCAGGCGTGATCCTGCTGCTGGCGGGCGTCTACCTGATGGCCCGCGGCCGGCCGAACCCCGGAGTGTGACGCGATGGAATCCACCCACGACCGACCGCTCGACGCCGCCGTGATGTCCGACGCGAACCGCGATACCCAAGCCCTACCGCGGGCCAAGCCGACGTTCACCGAGTCGGCCTTCACGTCGTGGGACGGCACCGAGCTGTACTACCGCCATTGGGCCCCCGCCGGGCCGAGCACCAAGGCGTTGGTGATGTTCCACCGCGGGCACGAGCACTCGGGCCGGTTCCTCGACGTAGTCGAAGCGCTCGGCCTCCACGACACGCACGTCTTCGCCTGGGACGCCCGGGGCCACGGCAAGTCGCCCGGCCGGCGCGGCTACGCCCCGAGCTTCGGCGGCATGGTCCGCGACGTCGACGCCTTCGTGAACCACCTCAAGCAGGCCCACGGCCTGGCGACGCGAGACATGGTCGTTCTGGCGCACAGCGTCGGCGCGGTGACCGTCGCGTCGTGGGTCCACAGCCACGCCCCCGTGCTGCGTGGGCTGGTGCTGGCGACGCCGGCGCTGCGGGTCCGGCTGTACGTGCCGCTGGCCGTACCGGGGCTGCGGCTTTTGCAGAAGCTCCGTGGTGATCGGCCGACGTTCGTCAAGAGCTACGTCAAATCGACGATGCTCACGCACGACGCGGCGCAGGCGGCGGCCTACGACGCCGACCCGCTGATCGCCCGGTCGATCGCGGTCAACGTCCTGCTGGGGCTGCACGACGCGGGGACGCGCCTGCTCGACGACGCCGGCGCGATCACCACGCCGACGCTGATGCTCGCCGGCGGGTCGGACGCGGTCGTCAGCGTCAAAGCCCAGAAGCGGTTCTTCGATCGGCTCGGGTCCGACGACAAGACGATGCACGTTTTCGACGGCATGTACCACGACGTGCTGCACGAGGAAGACCGCGGCCCGGTGCTCGACGCGATCCGCGGGTTCGTCGAGCGGCGGTTCGCCGAGCCGGCGGAGCCGACGTCGCTGCTCGACGCCGACGCGCGGGGGCACACGTTCGACGAGTTCACCCGGCTGCAGACGCCCCTGACCGTTTGGTCGCCGAAGCGCTGCTTTTTCACGGCCCAGAACGCGGCGCTGCGGACCCTCGGCCGGACCAGCCGGGGCGTGCGGCTGGGTTTCGACACCGGCTTCGACTCGGGCGCATCGCTGGATTACGTCTACGAGAACAGGGCCCAAGGCTCGCTCGGTATCGGGAAGCTGATCGACCGGGCGTACCTCGACGCGGTGGGCTGGCGAGGCATCCGCAAGCGACGCGAGCACCTGCGCGAGCTGATCCGCGACGCGATCGGGCGGGTCCGGGATGAACGCAGCGACGAGCAGGTTCCGGTCCGGCTGCTGGACATCGCGGCGGGTTGCGGGCGGTACACCCTCGAAGCGGTCGCCGAGGTTGAAAACCCGGCACCCGTGTCGGTCGCGTTGCGTGATCTGGACCCGGCCAACCTTGAAGAGGCGAAGCGGCACGCCGAACGCCTCGGCGTCGACGACGTGACCGCGACGCCCGGCGACGCGTTCGACGGAGCGCAGCTGGCCGGGCTCGACCCCCGGCCCGACGTCGCGGTGGTCTCGGGGCTGTACGAGCTGTTCCCCGAGAACGGCCCGGTACTCGGGTCGCTGCGCGGCCTGGCGTCGGCGGTGCCGGCGGGTGGGTATCTGGTTTACACCGGCCAGCCGTGGCACCCGCAGGTCGAGATGATCGCGCGGTGCCTGCCGAGTCACCTGAATCGGGCGTGGGTGATGCGGCGGCGGACCCAGGCCGAGCTCGACCAGCTCGTCGCGGCGGCGGGGTTCGAGAAGGTGCGGACGCTCGTGGACGAGTGGGGCATCTTCACCGTGTCGCTGGCCCGGCGGGTGGGCTCGTGAGCGATCTCGCCGAGACGCTGGGCGATTACTTCCGGCTGATGGCGGGCAACGGGGCGGACCATGTGTATCGCGCCGCGGTGGAGGCGGGTCTCTTGGACGCGTTGGCCGCTAAGCCGCAAGCGGCGGAAGCGCTGGCGTCGTCGCGGGAACTCGACGCCGGGGCCGTCGGGCAGGTGTTGTGCGTGCTGCGGGTGCTCGGGCTCACGCAGGAAGCGGGCGGGGCGTGGTCGCTCACCCCGCTGGCCGAGGCGCTGCGCGGCGGGGCGTACCGGCAACTGGGCGACCCGTACTGGTCACACCTGCCGGAGTATTTGCGGACCGGCGAGCCGATCGCGGCGATGGACGAGGCCGGCGACGGCACGGCCCGCTACGGCAAGGACGGCGGGCAGGCCGCGGCGCTGGGCTGGATGCTCCGGCCCGCCGCGGCGGCCGCGGCCGAGGTGCTGCTCCACGGCGCCGATCTCGACAAGCCGCTACGCATCCTCGACGCGGGGGCCGGCTCGGCGGTGTGGAGCCTGACGCTGGCGGCGCATCACCCGCGGGCCCACGTCACCGCGGTCGACCGCCCCGGCGTGGTCGAGGTTGCGCAGGCCAACGCCGAGGCGATGGTCCTGGCCGACCGCTTCATCGCCGAGGCCGCGGACCTCGCGACGGCCGAGCTGCCTCGTGAAGCCTTTGACCTCGCGCTGCTCGCCAACGTCGCGCACCTGCTGCCGCCGCCGGCGCTGGCGGGGCTGTGCGGGAAGCTCGCGGCGACGCTGCGGCCCGGCGGCCGGCTGGCGGTGATCGACGTGTTCCCGGGTCCGGCGGTCGGCGACCTCAACCGCACGCTCTACACGCTGGGCCTGTCGCTGCGCACCCGCGCCGGCCGGACGCACGACCCCGCCGCCGTGGCCGCGGCGTTGGGCGACGCGGGACTCGTTGACGTGACGCACCGACCGATCGACGCGCTGCCGCACACGCTGGGCGTGGTGGTGGGCGGGCGGCGATCGGTTTAGCGGGCCGGATCAGTACAGCGGGTCGTACCAATCGGTCTTGCGGTTGGCGTCGCGGTCGGCGCGGTCGGCGATGGTGTCGTCCCACGTCTCGGCGAAGGCGTGGCCCGCGCCGTGGCCGTCGGCGAAGGCGAAGCGGGGTGTCTGCTTGTGGCGGTCGCGGACGACCGAGCGGGGGACGTTGCCGTCGCCGGCGTCGACCTCGCTCATGCGGGCCATGCCGAACATGGGGCTCACGGCGTTGGGGTGGACCGCGGCGGTCGTGCCCCAGTACATGGGCATGAAGTGGTCGCGGTCCTTGTACTCGGCGACCTCGGCTACGACGATTTTTTCGGACGGGTTGATCACGTCTTCGAGGGCGACGCCCTTCTCGCCGGCGATGCTGTTGTTTCCGCCGTGGGCCAGCGGCGGGTCGCCGTAGGGGTCGTGATTGGGCGCGAAGTAGCCGTTGATGGCGTAGGACGTGGTGCGCACGCCGTCGCCCAGAGTGTCGGCCTCCCAGTTGTCGTTGGCGTCTTCGTCGTCGGGGCAGCGGTGGACCAGCAGGCCGTCGTCGAGGTAGCCGCCTTCGCTGAGCGTGACGAAGTAGGCCTGACCGCCGTACATCATCGAGCTGGGGAAGAGGAACTTTTTGTTGTCGACGGCGTAGGCGTTGCCGGCGAAGGCGATCTGGCGTTGGTTGGACAAGCAGACGGCGGCGCGGGCGGTGCCGCGGGCCGCACCGAGGGCGGGCAGCAGGATGCCGACCAGCAGGGCGATGATCGAGATCACCACGAGCAGTTCGATCAGGGTAAAGGCGCGGAGGCGGGGCATAACAAATTTCCGGGGGGGAGGTAGCGGGCGGACTGGTCCGACCGGTTCGGGTGAAGCAGGGGCAGACACAGATCACCGGCGGACGGCCGGTGTTCTCTGAAGTTGAGGTTGCGTAGTGTGGATCAGGCCGCCGGCGGGGCCCGGCCCCGGAGCCGGTGCTGCGGGGCGAGGTCCACGGCCGCGAGGCGGTGCGGCGAGAGGAGCAGGTAGTCGAGCCGGTCGTCGAACGACGGGGGCAGGACCAGCGGCGGCGGCGTGTCGACGTTGGCCTTGAGGAAGCAGATCGCGCAACTGCCCGGCGCGTCGGCGGGCGGGCGGTCCTGCGACGACCCGCTCGGCAGCAAGGCGCACAACGGGCAGTACGCCCGGGAGACCTCGGTCGCCCCGATCGGCGCGTTGCTCGGCAGCTGCACGATGCCGCGGCGGTGGCCTGGCACGATCACCACAAAGAACGCGACCACCCAGATGAGGATCAGGACACGCGTCGTCGGCCCGGCGATGAACTTCCGCACCCCCGGAAGATAGCAGAACCAGCGCGTTGATTTTTCGCAATCTTTATGATTCGCGCCATGACCTTCCGACGCATCGATTGCGACAACGCATCGGCGTACCTCGCCGACACCGCCCGCGTCACCGGGCGGGTCACGCTCGGCGGTGGGGTGTCGGTGTGGTACGGGGCCGCGGTCCGCGGCGACGTGGCCGAGATCACGATCGGCGACGGCACGAACGTGCAGGACAACGCGACGGTCCACTGCGACTCGGGGCACCCGAACTTGATCGGCTCGGACGTCACGATCGGGCACAACGCCGTGGTCCACGGCCGATCGGTCGGCGACGGCACGCTGATCGGCATGCACGCCACAGTGATGGGCAACACTCATCTCGGCGCGCGGTGCCTCGTCGCGGCCGGGGCGTTGGTGCCGCCGGGGCTGACGGTGCCGGACGGCCACGTCGTGATGGGTGTGCCGGGGCGGGTCGTGCGGGAGACGAACGACCGAGAGAAGAAGTACCTTGCCTGGCTGGCGGAGCACTACGTCGCGTTGGCGAAGCGTTACCACGCGGAGCCCGACGCGGCGACGCAGCGGGTTTACGGTTCGTGATAGATTGCGGGCATGTATCTCTTCCCCGCGATCGACCTGCGCGGCGGCCGGGTGGTGCGGCTGCGGCAGGGGGACTACGACCAACAGACGACCTACGGCGACGACCCGGTCGCCCAAGCGAAGGTGTTCGAAGACGCCGGGGCGACGTGGCTGCACGTGGTGGACCTCGACGGGGCGCGGTCGGGGCGGGCGGAGCACCGCGACGCGGTGGCGGCGATCTGCGGCGCGACGGGGCTCAAGGTCGAGGTGGGTGGCGGGGTGCGGGACGAGCCGGCGATCGAGGCGCTGCTGCGGGCCGGGGCGTACCGCGTGGTGGTGGGCACGGCCGCGCTGCGGAACTGGGCGTGGTTCGAGGGGCTGATGGGCAACCCGACGTACCGCGGCCGGCTGGTGCTGGGGCTCGATGCGCGGGGCGGGAAGTTGGCAATCGACGGCTGGGAAGAGACGACGGAAGCCGAGGCGGTGGAGGTGGCGGCGAAGGTCAGCGACTGGCCGCTGGCGGCGATCGTGTACACGGACATCGCGACCGACGGGACGCTGGAGGGGCCGAACGTCGCGGCGACGCGGGAGATGTGCGAGGCGACCGACGTGCCGGTGGTCGCCTCCGGGGGGGTGGGGACGCTGGCGGACCTGGCGGCGCTGCGGGAGCTGCCGGTGCAGGGGGCGATCGTGGGGCGGGCGTTGTACGACGGGCGGTTCACGGCCGAGCAGGCGATCGCGGTGCTGGAAGCCGGCCGAGCGGTGGCCGAGGTGGAGGCGTAGCGCGATGGCGGAAAGCAGTGCGGCCGAGCAGGCGATGCAGGGGTATTTCGACTGGCAGGTGACGACGCTGATGCTGGCGTACGACTTGCAGGACCCGGTGGATCCGGCGGACGAGGGGGCGGGGGAGCGTCGCCGGCGGGCGGTGGAGGAAGAGGTGCGGGCGTTCTCGCTGGCGGTGGTGCCGGACGTGTACCAGAACGATCCGTCGCTGGCTTGGCCGGCGGACGTGATGCGGGACCTGACGCGGGCCACGCTGGGGCGGGCGGCGCAGGTAGCGGGGGCGGGGTAAGGGGGGTTGGGGTCTGGTTCTCCTCCCTCTCCCCCCGGGAGAGGGCCGGGGTGAGGGCGGTGTGACAAAGAACTGACTGCCACAAGCGACGTAAGCCGCGGCTCGGCCGCCCTCACCCCGACCCTCTCCGGGGGGAGGGGGGGCCAAGCGCGCCTCCGATAACGGGTGTTCGAACGGGGGCGGGGTATCCGGCCGATACAATGGGAGTTGCCGCGGCCCCGCGGCGGACGGTCCGATAACCCGTGCCGAGGACCGGCCGGGCGTGGCCGGCAGCCATCGGCGGAGCCGCGTGCGATATGAGCGTCTGCGTCCTGACCATCCATGCCGGCCCCGGGGGCTTTGACCGCGTGGCGTGGGGGGCTGCGTGATGCCCCCGTCCCCGGAAGTCTCGCCGCGGCCGTCGACCCCGCTGCGCGTGGGCTACGTCATCCCCGAGTTCCCGGGGCAGACGCACGTGTGGATGTGGCGGGAGATCGTGCACCTGCGCGAGGCGGGGGCGGAGGTCCACCTGTTCTCGACGCGTCGGCCGACCGAACGCGACCGGGCCCGCCACGGCTTCGCCGACGCGGCGCGGGCGGAGACGACGTACCTCTGGCCGATGTCGGCGGGCCAGATTTTGGGCGACGTGACCCGGGCGAAGCTGCGGCACCCGCTCGGCTGGCTCAAGGCGGTTCGGCTCGCCGCGACGCTGCCGGTGGACGGCGGGCCGGCGGTCAAGACCGTGCTGCCGCTGCTGCTGCCCGCCTGCCGGCTGGCCCGCGAGGTGCAGCGGCGCGGCATCACGCACCTGCACAGCCACACCTGCGCCAACTCGGCGGTCCTCTGCATGCTGGTCCGGGAGCTGACCTGCGTGCCGTACTCGATGACGCTCAACGCCAACGTCGAGTGGTGGGGCGGCGCGATGGCGGAGAAGTTCGGCCGGGCGCAGTTCACGGTGGCGATCACCGCGTGGCTCGAGCGGCAGGTGCGGGAGCAGTTTCCGTTGTTACGCGACGACCAGCTGATCCTCGGCCGGATCGGCGTGGACACGCTGAAGTGGCACCCACCCGTAGACCGTCCCGCGGACGACGGCGGGCCCCTGCGGATCATCTCCGTCGGCCGGCTTCACCCGAGCAAGGGTTACGACGTGTTGCTCGACGCGCTGCGGCGGCTCGACGGCCGGGGCGTGGCGTTCGACCTGACCCTGATCGGCGACGGGCCACAGCGCGGCGAGTTGGAAGCGAAGGCCGACACGCTGGGTCTCGCCGACCGCGTGACCTTCACCGGCTCGCTGGGCGAGGACGCGATCATCGAACACATGCAACACGCCGACGTGTTCGTGCTCAGCTCGCACGCCGAGCCGCTGGGTGTGGTGACGATGGAGGCGATGGCGATGGAAGTCGCGGCGGTGGCGACCGACGCGGGCGGCGTCGGCGAGATCGTGACCGACGGGGTGGATGGGTTGCTCGTGCCCCCGGAAGACGCCGCGGCGATGGCGTCGGCGTTGCAGAAACTCACGGAAGACTCGGCACTGCGTCGGCGGTTGGCGGCGGCGGGCCGGCGGACGATCGTGGAGCGGTTCGACTCGCGGCGCGGCGCGGCGACGCTGTTCGAGAAGCTCACCGGGCGGCGTCCCGACGCGATGCTGTCGGTGCTGGACGAAGCGGAAGCCGGGGCGTCCGCGCCAGCCGAGCGGGAGGTGGCCTGACGTGAGCAAGCCGCGGGTGCTGTTGCTGGCCGAGCAGGCCAACCCCGAGTTCGTCAGCGTGCCGCTGGAGGGCTGGTCGCACGCCCGCGCGCTGGCGGAGGTGGCGGACGTGCATTTGGTGACGCAGGTCCGCAACCGCGACGCGATCGTGCGGGCCGGGCTGACCGAGGGGCGGGACTTCACCGCGATCGACTCGGAGAAGGTCGCGGCGCGGATGCACCGGCTGGCGGGGCTCTTGCGCGGCGGCAAGGGCAAGGGCTGGACCACGGTGATGGCCTTCAACGCCGTGAGCTACCGCTACTTCGAGCGGCTCGTGTGGAGGCAATTCGGCGGGGCGATTAAGCGGGGCGCGTACGACCTGGTGCACCGGCTCACGCCGCTGAGCCCGACGCTGCCGAGCCCGATCGCGGGGCGGGTGCGGCGGGCGGGGGTGCCGTTTATCTGGGGCCCGATCAACGGCGGGGTCGCCTGGCCGGCGGACTTCGACGCCGCGCGGCGGGCCGAGAAAGAATGGCTGAGCTACGTGCGGGGCCTCTACCGGCTGATCCCGGGCTACGCCGCGACGCGTCGGCACTGCCACACGATCATCACGGGCTCGCAGGCGACGCACGAGCAGGTCGCGGGGCGGTACCACGACCGCTGCGTGTACATCCCCGAGAACGGGATCGACCCCGACCGCTTCGCCGTGCGGCGGACGCGGGTGGTGCGGGACGGCGAGCCGCTGCGGCTGGTGTTCGTGGGTCGGCTCGTGCCGTACAAGGGCGCGGACATGCTGCTCGAGGCCGTCGCCGGGCTGGTGCGCGACGGGAAGGTGACGGTGACGATCCTGGGCGACGGGCCGGAGCGGGCAAAGCTCGACGCGATCGTCGAGCGTGAGGGCCTGTCGGCCGGGGTGTCGCTGCCGGGGTTCGTCGAGCACGAGCAGCTGCAGCACGAGCTGGCGTCGCACGACGTGTTCGCGTTCCCAAGCGTGCGGGAGTTCGGGGGGGCGGCGGTGCTGGAGGCGATGGCGGTCGGGCTGGTGCCGGTGGTGGTGGGCTACGGCGGCCCGGCCGAGCTGGTGACGGACGCGACGGGGTACCGCGTGCCGATCGGGAGCCGGGCGTCGGTGGTGGCGAAGTTCCGGGAGGTGGTGACGGGCTTGGCGGAGGACCCGTCGTCGCTGGGGCCGATGTCGGAGGCGGCGCGGCGTCGGGTCGAGCGTCAGTTCACCTGGCCCGCCAAGGCGCGGCAGGTGCTGGCGGTGTACGAGCACGCGCTGGGCCGGCGGTCGGGCCGGCCCGACTTCGGGATGCCGCTGCCGACGCCGCCGCGGCGGTCGGGCGCGGCGGACGAAGCGGCGGTGGCTTTGCCGCGGGAGGTGGCGTGAGATGACCGCAAACCCGCCGAGCCGTCCGCCGCTGGACGCGTTGGTGTCCGGGCCGGTCGAGGACGACGCGGAAGCGTCCGCCGCCGCGCCGGTCGCCGGCGCGGGGCTGCGCCGTCGCGCGTTCGTCGGCGGGCTGTGGACGGCCGTGAGTTTCGGCGGCGCGCAGGCGATCGGCTTCGTCAGCACGCTGATCATGACCCGGCTGCTGGTCAAGGAAGACTTCGGGATCATGGCCCTGGTCTTCATCGTGATCCAGGGCCTGCAGATGTTCTCGGAGATCGGCACCGTCCCGGCGCTGATCCAGAACAAGCGGGAGGACCCGGCGTTCTACAACACGGCGTGGACCATCGGCGTGGCCCGCGGCGTCGTGCTGTGGCTGATCGCCTGCCTGCTGGCGTACCCGCTGTCGCTGCTGCGGGACGACTGGTCGCCGCTCGCGGTGCTGCTGCCGGCCGCGGCGTTCACCTGCGTGTTCAACGGCCTGAAGTCCACCGCGTGGGCCACCGCGAGCCGGCGGCTGAACATCCGCCTGATCGCGCTGATCGAGCTGGGCACCAACGTCGCGCGGGTGCTGTGCATGGTGGCGTTCGCCTACTTCGTCAGCCGCTCGGCGTGGGCGCTGGTCGTCGGGCTGCTGGTGGCGAGCTTCATCGGCTGCGTGGTGAGCCACTTCATGATCCGCGACATCCGCAACCGCTTCGCGTTCGAGCGGGAGGCGTTCCGGGAGTTGTTCAGCTACGGCAAGTGGCTGTTCCTGGGCACGTTCATCACGTTCTGGGCGGGCCAGATCGACAAGCTGCTGATGGGGGCGATGCTCTCGACGGGGCTGCTCGGGCTGTTCTTCATCGCGGCGCGGCTGGCGGACCTCGGGCCGATGTTCTTCCGCAAGCTCGGCGGGTGGGTGGGGTTCCCGGCGTTGTCGGACCTCTACCGCCGCGACGAGGCGCGGTTCCGCAGCCGGCTGCTGCAGCTGCGGATCGCGGTGACCGCGCCGATCAACGCGGGGCTGCTGCTGATGATCCTGCTGGGGCCGATCCTCACCACGGTGCTGTACCAGCCGGCGTACGGCGAGTCGGGGTGGATCGTGCAGATCATCGCCTTCGGCTCGCTCGCGGGGATGGTGACCACGCCCTACGGCAACATGTACATGGCCACCGGCCGGACGAAATTCAACATGCTCTCGGTCGCCGCGCAGCTGGCGGCGATGCTGATGGGGACGGTCGGCGGGTTCTTCCTGGCGCGGGCGCTGGGCCACCCCGGCGAGGCCGGGTTCCTGCTGGGCATCGGTGCGTGCCAGTGGCTGAAGTACATCGCCGACGCCGCGATGGCGAAGCGTTGCGGCTGCTGGCAGTGGCGGTTCGACGCGGTCGCGCTGATCGGCTCGGGCGTGCTGGCGTACCTGGCCATCGCCGGCTCGCAGTGGCTGGCGTGGAGGTTCGTCCTGTCATGAACGACGCGGCCCCCCCCGGAAACACCCCCCCCGGAAACACCCCCGCCGTGTCGGTGCTGATGTGCGCGTACAACGCGGAGCGTTACGTCGCGGCGACGGTGCGGAGCGTGCTGGGCCAGACGCTGCGCGAGCTGGAGTTCGTGGCGGTGGACGACGGGTCGACGGACCGGACGGCCGAGGTGCTGCGGGGCTTCGCGGCGGGGGACGACCGGATGCGGGTGGTTAGCGGCCCGAACGTCGGCATCCCGCGGGCGGCGAACGTGGGGCTGCGGGCCTGCCGCGGCGAGCTGGTCGCGCGGATCGACGCCGACGACCTGGCCGAGCCGGACCGCTTAGCGCGGCAGGTCGCGTTCATGGCCGAGCACCCCGAGGTCGTGGCGTCGGGCACCTCCGTGACGTTCATCGACGAGGCCGACCGCCGGCTGACGATCAACCGCCCGCCGACGGACCACGAGGCGATCGACGACGCGCTCATGCGGGGTCACTGCGCGATCTGGAACACCAGCTGCGTGATCCGCCGCGGGCCGTTCCTGAGTATCGACGGCTACGACGAGCACTTCGCCACGGCGGAAGACGTCGACGCCTGGCTGCGGCTGGCGGAGGTGGGCCGGCTGGCGAACCTCGACGCGCCGCTGCACCGCTACCGGCTGCACGACGCGTCGGTCTCGGCGGCGGACCAGACGGGCAACCGCGCGTTGTGCCGCGAGGCGTGCGAGCGGGCGGCGGAGCGGCGGGGCGTGGCGTGCCGGTTCGAGGCCGACGAGCCCTGGCGGCCCGGCGCGGACGCCGGCAGCCGCAGCGCGTTCTACACCCGCTACGGCTGGTGGGCGCACCGGCTGGGGGAGATGGCCACCGCGCGGCACTACGCCCGGCGGGCGATCCGCCACGGCGGGTTCGCGGCCGAGCCCTGGGTCCTGCTGGCCAAGTCGCTGCGGGCGACCCGGCCGACCGCCGGAGAAACCTCGTGAACGCCGCCGCCACCGATCCGCCGCCCACGGTCAGCGTCGTGATCCCGATGCGCAACGGCGAGCCGTACATCGACGACACGCTGTCGTCGGTGCTGGGCCAGGCCGGCGTCGATCTGGAGGTCGTCGTGGTGGACGACGGCTCGACGGACGGCTCGGGGCAGCGGCTGCGGTCGCGGAACGAGCCGCGGCTGCGGGTGGTCGATGGGCCGTGCCGCGGCATCGCCGCGTCGCTCAACGCCGGGTTCGCCGCCGCGTCGGGCCGGTACGTCGTGCGCTGCGACGCGGACGACCGGCTCACACCGGGCCGGCTCGCGGCGCAGGCCGCGTCGCTGGACGAGCGGCCCGACTTCGTCGCGGTCTGCGGCTCGTTCCACACGACCACCGCGCGCGGCCGGCGTCTGGCCGCGATGCGCAGCGGCGACCAGGCCGTGGAAATCACCGACGAGCTGCGGCGGGGCGAGACCCGCACGCACTTCGGCACGTTCATGACCCGGGCCGACGCCCTCGCGCGGGTCGGCGGGGCCCGGCCGTACTTCGAGGTCGCCGAGGACATCGACCTGCAGCTTCGGCTCGCGACGGCCGGCCGGGTGTGGTACGAGCCGCGGGACGTGTACGCCTACCGGCTGCACGACGCCTCGAGCACGCACACCCAGGCCCGGCCGGAGATCGACTTCCTGACCGAGACGGCCCGGCGGTTCGCGCGGCAGCGGGCCGAGAGCGGGACAGATGACCTGGAACGGGGCGACCCGCCGGCGGTGCCGCGGGGCGGCGGGCCGGCGTCGGACGCCGGGCGGCACACGCAGGGCATCCTGTTGGGCGAGGCGTGGCGGGCGCACCAGGGCGGCGACCGCGTCGCGGCGCTGCGGCTGGGGCTGCGGTCGGCCGCGCGGTCGCCGCTGCGGCCCGCGGCGTGGAAGGGGGTCGCGCTGATGCTGCTCAAGCCGGTTGGCCGGCCAAACGATGGACCCGGGGGACCCGACGGTACGATATAGACCGGGCCGCGCACCCCGACCGGGTCCGAGAACCCCACGCGTCGCCCCTCCCGCCCCGATGAAGATCACGTTCCTGAGCCCAAGTCCCGACCTCAGCGGCGGCGAGCGCGTGCTGGCGATCTACGCCGCGGGCCTGGCGGCCATGGGCCACGGCGTGGAGGTGGTCTGCACCGGGCCGCGGCGGTTCAGCGCCTGGACCCGGACCAAATGCCTGCTCACGGGCAAGGGTTGGCTGCCGCAGCGGCGGGTCGGTGCGTCGCACTACCAGCAGATGGGCGTGCCGCACCGCGTGGTGCGCCGCCGGCCGCTGGTCGAGGGCGACCTGCCCGACGCCGACGTCTGCGTCGCCAGCTGGTGGGAGACCAGCACGTGGCTCAACGCGATGGGCCCGGCCAAGGGCGCGAAGGTCTACCTGATGCAGGACTACGGCGCGCCGTCTCAGGAGTGGCACAAGCTCGAGCCGACGTTCCGCTACCCGATGAAGATCGTGACGATCTCGCGGTGGCTGTACGAGCGGATCCTGGGCGTGGCGCCCGAGGCGGACGTGGCGCTGGTGCCCAACGGCGTGGACGCCGAGGTGTTCTCGTTTCTGGATCGGCCGAAGAACGACCCGCCGGTGTTCGGGATGGTGTACCGGAAGCTTGCGACGAAGCGTTGCGGACTGGCTCTGGGGGCGTTCGTGGCGTATCGGGCGGCGGGGGGCCGGGGGGTGCTGCGGCTGGTGGGGGGTGAGGCCCCGGAGCCGTCGCCGGACGACCCGCCGGGGCTGGAGCGTCTGGGCCGGCTGGACGACGCGGGGCTGGTGACGGCGTACCAGGGCTGCGACGCCTGGCTGTTCACGAGCGAGTCGGAGGGGTTCGGGCTGCCGATCCTGGAGGCGATGGCGTGCGGCACGCCGGTGATCGCCGCGCCGTCGGGCGCGGCCCCCGAGCTGGTGCCGGGCGGCGGGGGCTGGCTGCTGGAAGACATCGACGCCGGGCGTCTGGCGGGCGCGATGCACGAGGTCGAGGCGTTGCCGGGCGACACGTGGGTCGCGCGGTCGCGGGCGGCGCGGGCGGCGGCCGAGGGCTGCGACTGGCCGACGGCGACGGGGCGGTTCGAGGCCGCGCTGCGGGCCGCGGCCGACGGAAGGCGGGAGGCGTAACGCATGTACTGGCTCGCCGAACTGCTGCTGTACACCTGGGTGCCGCTGGTGCTGGTGCTGTTCTTTGTGCTCCCGCCGCGGCGGGCGGTGGTGGTGGCGCTGATCGGTTCGTGGCTGTTCCTGCCGCAGCTGTATCTCGAGCTCAACCGCGTCCCGAACTACAGCAAGACCACGGCGACGAGCTACGCGATCATCATCGGGGCGCTGCTGCTGGACCCCAAGAGTCGGGTGCTGAACTTCCGGCCGCGGTGGATCGACCTGCCGATGGGGGTGTGGATGGTCGCTCCGTTTTTCGCGTCGATCTCCAACGGATTGGGGCCCTACGACGGGGCGGCGTCGGTGCTGCAGGTGGTGGTGCGTGACGCGATGCCGTACCTCATCGGCCGGCTGTACTTCCGCACGCCGGAGGACGCGAAGGAGCTGGCGTACGGGTTCGTGATCGGGGGGCTGCTGTACGTGCCGCTGTGTCTGTACGAGGTGCGGATGAGCCCGCAGCTGCACCGGATGGTGTACGGCTTCACGCCGCTGATCGACTGGCAGATGGCCAAGCGGTGGGGCGGCTGGCGGCCGACGGTGTTCATGCAGCACGGCCTGGCGGTCGGGCTGTGGATGGCGACCGCGGCGGGCATGTCGTTCTGGCTGTGGCGGACGCGGGCGGTGCGGTCGGTCTTCGGCGTGCCGATGTGGGCGGTCACCGCGGCGATCGCGGGCACGGTGGTGCTGTGCAAGTCGACCGGGGCGATCGTGTTGCTGGCGGGGGTGGTCACGGCGATGCTGGCGGTGAAGTACCTGAACCTCAAGCTGCTGCTGCAGGCGATCGTCTTCGGCGTGCCGGTGTTCCTGTTGCTGCGGGTCACGCAGGTCTTCGACGGCGTGACCCTGACGACCTGGCTGGCGGCCGCCGTGCCGGGGCTCGAGCCCCGCGCGATGTCGCTGGAGTTCCGGATGGTCCACGAGAACGCGATCATCGGCCACACCGCCGCGCAGCAGGTCCTCGGCTGGGGGGGCTGGGGCCGGGGCTGGAACGTCTGGGTCGATCAGTACAAGAGCTTCGCCGTGCCCGACAGCCGGTGGATCCACACCTACGGCAGCGCGGGGCTGCTCGGGCTCGCCGCGCTGTATTCGATCTACCTGCTGCCGCCGATGGTGCTTCTGCACAAGCTCCGGGCTTCGGAGTGGAGCAGCAAGGCCGTCGCGCCGGTTACCGGGCTGGCGATGGTCAACGTGGTCTATGCCCTGGACAACCTGTTCAACTACATGGAGAACCCGGTCTTCATCGTCGCCACCGGCGGCGTCGCGGGGATGGCCGTGTCCCTGACCCGCAGCCCCGCGAAGGCCGCCGAAGCCGCGCCCGCGGTCGAACCGACGCCTGCGGCCGACGACGAGACGCTGGACCGCGAGGGCCCGCTGATCCTGATCGACCCGCCGCTGGGCAAAGGCGGCGCCTGACCGTGACTCCCCGCTCGCCCCCCGCCACGCCGCCGGCCCCCGCGGCCGGGCCCGCCCCGGAATTACCCCCGGAATCCGCCCCGGACGCCATCGACCCCGCCGTGGCAACCGCCCGGCTGCGTATCGTCATCGTCAACTACCGCACGCCCGGCCTGACCATCGACTGCCTCGCGTCGCTGCGGCCCGAGCTCGACGCGCTGCCGAACGCCCGCGTCCTCGTCGTCGAGGGCGGCAGCGGCGACGACTCGGCCGACCGCCTCCGCGACGCGATCGAGGCGAACCGCTGGGCCGACCGCGTCACGCTGGACGTGCGCGAAACCAACGCGGGCTTCGCCGGCGGCAACAACGCGGCGCTGCGGGCCGTGCTCGACGAAGAGCCGGCCGTCGGGTACGTCCTGCTGCTGAACCCCGACACCGTCGTCCGCCCCGGCGCGGTCGTCGAGCTGCTGCGGTTCATGGAAGAACACCCCGCGGCGGGTCTCGCCGGCAGCCGGCTCGAAGACCCCGACGGCACGCCGCAGAACTCGGCGTTCCGCTTCCCCTCGGTCGCCGGCAACTTCGAGAACGGCCTGCGCTTCGGCCCGGTCAGCCGGCTGCTGCGACGCTGCGTCGTCGCCCCGCCCGCCGCCGACGCGGCCCACCGCACCGGCTGGCTGGCCGGCGCGAGCCTCATGGTTCGGCGGGAAGTCTTCGACGCCGTGGGCCTGCTCGACGACCGCTACTTCATGTACTTCGAGGAGACCGACTTCTGCCTCGCGGCCGAGCGGGCCGGCTTCGAGGCGTGGTACGTCCCGACCAGCCGGGTGATCCACCTCGTCGGCGCGGCGTCGGGCGTGACCGCCAAGAACGAATCCGCCCGACCCGCCAAGCGACGCCCGGCGTACTGGTTCGAGTCCCGCCGGCGGTACCACCTCAAGAACCACGGCCCGCTGACCGCCGCCGCCGCCGACGCCGCCTGGCTCCTGGGACTCGGGCTCTGGCGGCTGCGCGTCCGCCTGTGCCGGCTGCCCGACCGCGACCCCGAAAAACTCTGGCTCGACTCGCTGCGTCACAGCGTGTTCGCCCGCGGCTTCCGTTTGAACGCCTGACCCCGCCATGCCCGACCCGGAACACCAACCCGGCCTGCTCGCGCAGCTCCGCGAAGACCTCACGGCCCACCGCGGCGACTGGACCCGCCCCGGCTTCCGGGCCGTGGCCGTCCACCGCTTCGGCGTCTGGCGCATGGGCATCAAACCCAAAGCCCTCCGCGCTCCTTTCAGCCTCCTGTACCGCATGCTGTTCCGCCGGGTCCGCAACCGCTACGGCATCGAGCTGCCCTACTCCGCCACGCTCGGCCGACGCGTCGTGATCGAGCACCAGTCCGGCATCGTGGTCCACGGCAACTGCGTCATCGGCGACGGCTGCGTGATCCGCCAGAACGTCACGCTCGGCCTGCGGCGCGAAGACCGCCCCGACGACGCGCCGGTCCTGGGCGACCACGTCAGCGTCGGCGCGGGGGCCGTGATCCTCGGCAAGGTCCACGTCGGCGACGGGGCGCAGATCGGCGCCAACGCCGTGGTGGTCCGGGACGTGCCCGCCGGGTCCACGGCGGTGGGCATCCCCGCCCGCGTCCTGCCCCTGCCCGCCGCCCCCCACCCGATCGAAGAGGCCACCGCATGACCCCCGGAAGCCTTGACTCCGCGACCGCGGCCGTGGCGATCGGTCGCAACGAAGGCGAGCGGCTGCGGCTCTGTCTGGAGTCGCTCGTCGGCCGGGCCGCGGCGGTGGTCTACGTCGACTCCGGCTCGACCGACGCCAGCGTCGAACTCGCCCGTTCACTCGGCGTCGAGGTGGTCGAGCTGGACCTGTCGCAACCCTTTACCGCCGCCCGCGCCCGCAACGAAGGCTTCGCCCGGCTGCAGGAAATCCTGCCCGCGGTGCAATATGTCCAGATGGTCGACGGCGACTGCGAGGTCGTCGATGGCTGGCTCGACACGGCGGCCGCGGCGTTGGCAGCCGACGACAAGCTCGCCGTGGTCTGCGGCCGGCGGCGGGAGCGTCACCCCGACGCGAGTATTTACAACCGGCTGTGCGACATGGAGTGGGACACGCCCGTCGGCCCCGCCCGCTCTTGCGGCGGGGATGCGCTGTTCCGCGCCGCGGCGTTGACGCAGATCGGCGGCTACGACCCGACCGTCATCGCCGGCGAAGAGCCGGAGTTGTGCGTTCGGCTGCGGCAAGCGGGCTGGCGCATTGAGCGCCTCGACGCCGAGATGACGCTTCACGACGCGGCGTTGACGCGGTTCGGCCAGTGGTGGAAACGCAACGTCCGGGCCGGGCACGCCTACGCCCAGGGCGCGGCGATGCACGGCAAGACCGACGGGCACAACGTGAAGCAGGTGCGGAGCATCCTGGTGTGGGGCCTGGTCGCGCCGCTGCTGACGCTGGCCGCGCTGGCGGCCGCGGCGGTCGAGTTGGCGTTGCGGCCTGGATGGGTCTTGTGGGTGTTCTGGCTCGCCGTGTTCTTCGTGAATCTGTCGATGTTCGTGCAGCTGTCGTACCGCATCCAGCGGTACCGCCGGTCGCGGGGCGACGCCCCGCTTGACGCTTCGGTCTACGCCCGCTTCACCGTGCTGGGCAAGCTCGCCAACGCGGCGGGGGTGCTGCAGTACCGCAAGAACCGGCTGCTGAACCGCCGGGCGGAGATCATTGAATACAAGTCCGCGGCGAGGCCCGGGCCTACGCTCGGCGAGCGTGGGCTTCGTCCGACGGAAGGGGCGTCGTGACCGCAAGCGACCCGCACATCCTGTACGTCGGCGCGGTGCTGCCGAAGCGCAGCGAGACGTTCGTGTACCGCGAGGTGCTCGGGCTGCGGGCGCGCGGGGTAAGGGTGAGCGTGGCGTCGGTGAACCGGCCGGAGTCAGAGCTCGACGAGCCGGAGCTGCACACGCTGGCGGAAGAAGCGGAACACGTCTACGGCGACGGGTTCGGCGGCAAGCTCGCCGTCTACCGTGATGCGTCGCGGATGAGTTGGTGGCGGCCGACGCGGGGGCTGTTCGAGACGCCGCCGGCGTACTGGCCGAAGTACCTGCTGCAGTGCGAGGCGGGTTACGCCCTGGCGTACCGGCTGCGGGGGCGTGGGATCACGCACGTCCACGCGCACATGGCCCACGTGCCGGCGACGGTGGCGATGAGCTGTGCCGAGGCGTTGGGCGTGCCGTTCAGCTTCACGGGGCACGCAGCGGACCTGTTTCGAGATCGCTCGGCCCTACGGACGAAGCTGCGGCGGGCGGCGTTCGTGGCGTGCATTAGCGCTTGGCACCGCGGGTTCTACCGGGAGTTTGAGCCGTCGCTGACCGACGAGCGGTTGCCGGTGGTGCGGTGCGGGGTAGACGTGTCGGAGTTCACGGCCGGTGTGACCACGGAAGCTTCCGGGGGGGGGTGGCTCGCCGTGGGGCGGTTGGTGGCGAAGAAGGGGTTTGATGGGTTGTTGCGGGCGTTGGCGCAGGTGGGGGCACAGGATGGTCGCCCTCACCCCGGCCCTCTCCCGGAGGGAGAGGGAGCAAGAGCGGCCGCGGCTTGGGGGTTGACCCTGGTGGGGGACGGACCGGAGCGGGAACGCTTGGAAGCGTTGGCCCGGGAGTTGGGTGTCATGGAACGGGTGAGGTTTGCGGGGGCGCAGCCGAACCGGGTGGTGCGGGAGATGATGAGCCGGGCGTCGGCGTTCGTGCTGCCTTGCCGGGAGGCGGCGGACGGGGACCGCGACGGGATCCCGGTGGTGCTGATGGAGGCGATGGCGTCGGGGCTGCCGGTGGTCAGCGGGGACCTGCCGACGATCCGGGAACTGGTGGCCGATAACGTGAGCGGTTTGATGGTCCGGCCGGGTTGTGTCGATGACTTGGCCGGGGCGATGCTGCGCCTGTCGGGCGACGCGGCGCTGCGGTCGCGGCTGGCCGCGGCGGGCCGCCGCCGGGTGGAAGAGGAGTTCTCGTTGTCGGTGAATTTGGACAGGTTGGAATCGGCCTTCGCCGCGGCGTCTCACGCCGCCTCGGCACCCGCGCTGCCGGCGGGGGAGGTCGTCCGTGCCTGAATCCACCCCGGAATTCAACCCGAAGCCCAACCGCCGGTACTGCCTGATCAGCCCGACGCGGGACGAAGCTGAGTTCGCGCGGCGGACGCTCGACAGCGTCTGCGGCCAGACCGAGCCGCCGGCGATGTGGGTCGTCGTCGACGACGGCAGCACCGACGCGACCCCCGGAATCCTTAAGGAATATGCCAGGCGTTACCCGTTCATCCGCGTCGTCACCCGCACGGACCGCGGGCAGCGCAAGGTCGGCCCCGGCGTGATCGACGCCTTCTACGCCGGCTACGACACCATCGACCCGGCCGACTTCGACTACGTGTGCAAGCTCGACCTCGACCTCGACCTGCCCCGGAACTACTTCGCCACGTTGATGGACCGCATGGAGGCGGACCCGCAACTCGGCACCGCTTCTGGCAAAGCGTACTACCCCGGCCCGTCGAACACCGAGAAGACTTTCGACGGTGAATTGATCTCCGAGGCCTGCGGCGACGAGATGTCCGTCGGCATGATCAAGTTCTACCGCACCGAATGTTTCGCCGAGATCGGCGGGTTCGTGCGGCAGGTGATGTGGGACGGCATCGACGGCCACCGCTGCCGGATGACCGGCTGGGCGGCGCGGTCGTGGGACGACGAAGCGCTTCGGTTCCTGCACCTGCGGCCCATGGGCAGCAGCCACAAGGGCATTTTCACCGGGCGGATGCGACACGGCTTCGGGCAGTGGTTCATGGGCACGTCGCTGCCGTACATGGCCGCGAGTGCCGCGTTCCGCATGACCCGCCCGCCGGTGGTCGTCGGCGGGCTGGCGATGCTGGCCGGCTACCTCAAGGCGATGCTGACCGGCCAACCGCGGTACGACGACCCGGCGTTCCGCCGGTTCCTGCGGCGGTACCAGTGGGCCGCGCTGCTCCGCGGTAAGGCCGCCGCGACGGCTGCGCTCGACGAGGCCAACCGCCGGCGGGCCGAGGGATCACCGAAGGACGACGAGACCGATCACCACACCCCGGCCGGCGCTGCGCCCGGCCGACTGCCCCTGGGGGCCGACCATGCTTGAAGAAAACGTGTTCGAGGACGCCCACCACGACCCGTCGATCGACGTATCGATCTGCATCCCGGTGTTCAACGAGGAAGAGTCGGTGGCGAAGCTCTACCAAGAGATCGCCGCGGTGATGGACGAGGGGGCGTACCGCTACGAGGCGATCTTCGTCAGCGACGGGTCGTGGGACGACTCGGTGCCCCGGCTGCGGGCGGCGGCGGCGGGCGACCCGCGGGTGACCGTCATCGAGCTGATGCGGAACTTCGGCCAGACCGCGGCGATGGCGGCCGGCTTCGACGCGGCCCGCGGCGGCGTGATCGTGCCGATGGACGGCGACCTGCAGAACGACCCCCGCGATATCCCCAAGCTGGTGGCCAAGCTCGACGAGAACGGGCAAGCCCCCGGCAAGTGGGACATCGTCAGCGGCTGGCGCAAGGACCGCAAGGACAGCGCGCTGCTGCGCAAGCTGCCGAGCAAGATCGCCAACCGGCTGATCAAGAAACTGACCTGGACCGAGGAGATCAACGACTTCGGCTGCTCGCTCAAGGCCTACCGCCGGCAGGTGCTGGCGGACGTGACGCTGTACGGCGAGATGCACCGGTTCCTGCCGGCGATCTGCAAGTGGCGCGGCGCGCGGGTCACGGACCAGGTCGTCAACCACCGCGCCCGCGAGTTCGGTGATTCCAAGTACGGGCTCAAGCGCACGTTCAAGGTGCTGCTGGACCTGCTGACGGTGAAGTTCCTCGGGGACTACGGCACGAAGCCGATCTACTTCTTCGGCAAGCTCGCGGCGGCGACGATGGCGGTCTCGTTCGCCGCGCTGTCCGTCGCGGTGCTGCAGAAGTTCGGCGTGATGTGGACCGAGAACGGCCAGCCGCTGAGCCTGAACCGCAACATCTTCCTGCTGTTCGCGATGATGACGTTCCTCATCGGCGTGATCTTCTTGATGATGGGCGTGCTCTCGGAGTTGATGGTGCGGATCTACTACGAGAGCCAGTCGCTGCGGCCGTACAAGGTCCGGCGGTCGTTCCGGGTCGCGGCGCCGGACGGCGGGGACGCTCCGTCGGCGAAGAGCGACGCCGTGACGCACGCGGCCTGAGGGGAAGGTCGAAGGTTGAAGGTCGAAGGTGGGAATGTGGACGGCTCGGCTTCGCCGCGGTGGTGGTGCGACACGCACGTGCACCTGCACGCGCGGTTCGGGGTCGGGGCGTTTCTCGACGCGGCGGCGAGCAACCTCGCGGCGGCGGGGGCGGCGGCGGGGCGGGGCGTGTTGAGTCTGACCGAGTGTGCGGGGGTGCACGCGTTCCGTGGGATGCGTGAGGGCGGGTCGGCCGGGGCGTGGTCGTTCGGGGCGTGGGGCGAACACGGGGTTCGGGCACGGCGGGACGACGGCGTGAGTCTGGGCGTGATCGCGGGGCGGCAGGTGCGGTGCGGCAACGGGCTGGAGGTTTTGGGGCTGGGAAGAGACTTCGACGTGGACGACGGCGGCGGGCTGCGGGAGACGGTGGATGCGGTGCGGGCGGCGGGGGCGTGGGCGGTGGTGCCCTACGGGGTGGGCAAGTGGAGCGGGGCGCGGGGGCGGGCGGTGCGGGGGCTGATCGAAGACGGGCCGGCGGGCGTGGCGTTCGGGGACAACGCGGGGCGGGTCGGCTGGGGTGAGCAGACGCTGCTGGCCCGGGCGCGGGCGGCGGGGCGGACGGTGCTGGTGGGGACCGACCCGCTGGACCTGGACGGGGCGGTGGGTCACGCCGGGCGGTGGGGCGTGATGGTGGAGGCGGAAGACGACGCGGCGGCGGTGGCCGCGGCGCTGGGCGCGGCGGGTCCGCGGCCGGCGACGTTCGGCCGGCGGCGGCCGATGGGTTCGGCGTTGGCGGATCAGGTCCGCCTGCGGTTGTAATTTGGGGCCGGCGTGAGGACGCAGCGATGACGAGCGTGAAAATCGAGCGAGACCCGGAAGCGGCGGCGGCGGCGCGGCACGACGTGGTGGTCGTGGGCGGCGGGGTGTACGGGGTGTGCGTCGCGCTCGAGGCGGCGTGGCGGGGGCGGTCGGTGCTGCTGCTGGAGCGGGACGACTTCGGCGGGGCGGTGTCGTTCAGCTCGCTGCGGATCCTGCACGGCGGGCTGCGTTACCTGCAGAAGATGGACCTCAAACGGTTCTTCGAGTCGGTGGGCGAGCGGCGGTGGATGCTGCGGCACTTCCCGGAATCGACGCGGGTGCTGCCGTGCCTGATGCCGTTGTACGGCGACGGGGTGCGGCGGCCGGCGGTGTTCCGGGCGGCGCTGCCGCTGAACGACCTGATGTCGTGGCGGCGGAACGTGGGCGTGGCGGCGAGCCACCGGCTGGGCCGGGCCCGCGTTGTCTCGGCGTCGGAAGTGGCGCGACTGTTTCCGGGGGTGGATCGGGAGGGGCTGCGGGGCGGGGCGTGGTGGGTGGACGGGCAGATGGCCAATTCGCAGCGGCTGACGATGGAGCTGTGCCGGTGGGCGTCGGCGTCGGGGGCGACGCTGCTGAACCACGTGGAGGCGACGGGGCTGGACGTCGAGGGCGGGCGGGTCGCGGCGGTGCGGGCGGTGGACCGGGTGACGGGGGGCGAGCTTCGGTTCGCGGCCGAGACGGTGATCAACGCGGCGGGGCCGTGGTCGGCCGAGGTGTCGGCGTCGATGGGCGATGCGCAGCCGCGGCTGTTCCGCCCGACGCTGGCGATCAACGTGCTGCTGGATCGCCCGCCGGTGGGCGAGACGGCGGTGGCGGTGACGCCGAAGCGGCCGGGGGCCCAGACGTATTTCCTGCACCAGGAAGGCGGGCGGCTGCTGGGCGGCACGTTCTACGCCCCGGCCCCGCCGGCGGCGGTGCGGGACGATCCGGCGGCGTACGGCGACGTGTTGCGGGGGATGGCGTCGGCGTACCTGGACGAGGTGAACCTCGCGGTGCCGGGCCTGGGGCTTCGGCCCGACGAGGTGCTGCGGGTGTACGACGGGCTGCTGCCGGCGACGGCCGAAGGCGGCGACGAGCCGACGGACCGGCCGATCGTGCACGACCACGGCGGCGCGGGCGGGCCCGGTGGCCTGTGGAGCGTGTCGGGGGTCAAGTGGACGACGGCCCGGCTGGTGGCGGCGCAGACGCTGCGGCGGGCGCTGCCGGGCGCGGCGGCGACGATGACGCCCCGGCCCGCGGCGGTGACCGGCGTGGCGGCCGAGGGGTCGGAGGTGATCGAGGACCGGCCGTGGGACGCGGTGCGCGACGCGGCGCACTATTTACGGGAGCACGAGTCGGCGGTGACGCTGGACGACCTGCTGCTGCGGCGGACGGCGTGGGCCCGCGACCCGGACGTGGGCCGGCGGCTGGCCGAGCGGCTGGCCCCGGAGCTGGGGGTGGGCGACGCGGCGCTGGCGCGTGCCGTGGCGGCAATCGGCCGGCGACCGTTCGCCGCGGAAGCGGCGGCGGCGTAGCGTTCACCCGGCGGCGGTTTATTATCGGAGCGGGGGCGGGGCGGAGGTTCCGGGGGGATTCCGGAGGGAGACCCGGGGCGGTCTGACCGATAGGGAGCCCGTGTTGTTTTCGCCGCGAACCGAGCCGTGTCCGACCGGCCCGGGCGTCGTCTCCGTCGACGCCTGCGGGGTCGTTGCGCGGCCGGGGGGCGGGTCATGAAGGTGCTGATGCTGGCGCCGCACCCGCTGCTGGTGCCGCGGGGCACGCCGTTGGCGGTGCGGGAGGTTTTGGCCGGGCTCGCGGAGCAGGGCCACACGGTGGACGTGCTGTCATTCCACGAGGGGCAAGACATCGCGGACCTGCCGGGGGTGACGCACCACCGCTCGGCGCAGCCGTGGGGGGTCAAGACGGTCCCGATCGGCGTGTCGTGGCAGAAGCTGGTGTGCGACGTGGGGTTTGTGCGGCGGGCGGGCCGGATGATCCGGGACGCGGCGGCGGCGGGCGAGCCGTACGACGTGGTGCACGCGGGGGAGGAGGCGGTGTTCTTCGCGGCGTGGTTCCGCCGGCGGTTGGGGATGCCGTTCGTGTACGACATGGACTCGCGGATGAGCGCCCAGGTGCGCGAGAAGAGCCGGTGGCTGACGCCGGCGTCGTGGGTGTTCGACCGGCTGGAACGTTGGTCGATCGGGTTGTCGGCGGGGGTGCTGGCGGTGTGCCCGGCGTTGGTCGAGGAGGCGGAGCGGTACCACCCGACGGGGAACGTAGCGCTGCTGCCGGACGTGCCGAACACGGGGGCGGCGGCGGGCGACTTGCCGGCCGGGCTGACCGAAGCGGCGGGCCCGCCGGAAGGGGTGCGGTTCGTGTACGTGGGCAACCTCGAGGCGTACCAGGGGATCGACTTGTTGCTGGAAGCGTTCGCGTCGGCGGCCGAGCGTTGCTCGGCGGCGACGCTGGTGGTGGTCGGCGGGACGGCGGAGAAGATCGCGGCGTACGACCGGCGATACCCAGCGTTGACCGAGTCGGGGCGGGTGCGGTTCGTCGGCCCGGTGCCGATCGACCGGCTGGGGCGGGTGATGGAATGCGCGGACGTGTTGGTGTCGCCGCGGACGCGGGGCGAGAACACGCCGATGAAGGTGTACAGCTATTTGCAGAGCGGCCGGGCGGTGCTGGCGACGCGGCTGCGGACGCACACGCAGGTGCTGGACGACACGGTGTCGATGCTGGTCGTGCCGGAGGCGGGGGCGATGGCGGGGGCGATGGTGGAGCTGGCGTCGTCGGCCGAGCGTCGAGAGACGCTGGGCGCGGCGGGTCGGGCTTACGTGCAGCGGGAGTTCAGCCGGGAGGCGTACCGCCGTCGGCTGCGGGATTTCTATGCGAAGCTCGAACCCGACGGGCCGGTGCCCGCGGCGTTCGACGGGAGGCAGACGGCATGACGATGGACGCATTGGTGACCGGAGCGACGGGCTTCTTGGGCTACAACATCGCGGCGTCGCTGGCGCGCGACGGGCAGAAGGTGCGCGGCATGTGCCGGGAGTCTTCGGACCCCGAGCGGGTGGCGAAGCTGGAGCGGTACGGCGTGGAGGTCGTGCGGGGCGACATCACCGACGCCGAGGCGGTGGACGCCGCGGTCGCGGGCTGCGCGAAGGTCTACCACATCGCGGCGTGCTTCCGCACGTCGGGCCACCCCGACAGCTACTACCGGGCGGTGAACCGCGACGGGGTGGCGCACGTGCTGGCGTCCTGCCGCAAGCACGGGTCCGAGCGGATGATCCACTGCTCGACGGGCGGGGTGCACGGGCACATCCCGCCGGAGCGGGCCCCGGCGGACGAGGACGCGCCGATCGAGCCGGGCGACATCTACCAGGTCACCAAGTGGGAGGGCGAGCAGCTCTGCCACGCCGCGATGGTCTCCGGCCAGCCGGTGACGGTGTTCCGCCCGGCCGGGATCTATGGCGCGGGCGACATGCGGCTGGTCAAGCTGTTCAGCGCGGTGCAGAAGGGCCGGTTCCTGATGTTCGGCAGCGGCGAGCCGCACTTCGGGATGGTCTACATCGACGACCTGGTCGCCGGCGTGCGGCTGATGGCGGAGAAGGATGAGGCGCTGGGCCAAGTGTTCATCCTCTCGGGCCCGGACGAGCTGAAGCTCAACGACCTGGTGCGTTACGTCGCCGAGGCGACGAACGGCAAGGTCCCGAAGGTGCACTGGCCGCTGCCGCCGCTGCTGGCCGCGGCGTTCGTGATCGAGAAGGTGTGCGTGCCTTTCCACATCCACCCGCCGATCCACCGCCGGCGAGCGCACGTGTTCGTGAACAACCGCGAGTTCACCAACGCCAAGGCGCAGCGGATGCTGGGCTTCGACCCGCAGATCGACGGGCGGGAGGGGGTCTTCCGCGCGGCGGAGTGGTACTTCGAACACGGCATCCTCAAGGGGGAGTTCCCCGGTTACCCTGAGGGGATGCACCGCGGCGTCGAGCTTTAGCCGGCCGTTGGCCGAAGATCAGGGGTCACGCGACCCGGGCCGAGGTGTTGCATGCAGGGTGTCACGCTAACCATGAACTCCGCCCCCGCTCCCGATGTTCGCGTGGAGCCGGCCCCGGCCGTCGAGGCGGCGTCGCGGCCGGCGTCGCTCGAGGAGTTCGCCGAGGCCGGAGGCAAGCCCACGAACCCGTGGCGGAAGCGGCTGAGCTTTGCACTCAAGGCGGCGGTGTCGCTGGGGCTGATCGTGTGGATCGTGAGCGGGGCGGACTTGGCGGAGGTCGCCGAGGCGGCCAAGGGGGTGCACGTCGGCTGGCTGGCGTTCGCGGCGAGTTTGCAGCTGGTCGGGCCCTGGCTCACGGCGTGGCGGTGGAAGGGCGTCTTGGCGTCGCGGGGGTTTCGGCCGAGCATGGGCTACCTGTACCGCTCGTGCCTGGTGGCGGTGTTCTTCAAGCAGTTCATGCCGTCGATCCTGGGCGGCGACACGATCCGGGGCTACGACGCGTGGAAGGCGGGGGCGGGCAAGGGGCTGGCGGTGACGTCGGTGGTGGTGGACCGGCTGATCGGGCTGGTGGCGTTGGCGTCGTTCGCGGTGGTGGCGTTGGCGTTCCTGCACGGGCCGCTGATCGAGCGGGTGCCGGGGGTCCGGCTGTGGGCGGCCGCGGCGCTGCTGGGCACCATGGGGATGACCTGGGCGATGTTCGCCCGCAACGAGAAGATCCACGCCCGCCTCGCCTGGGCGATCGGCAAGCTGCCGGCCCTGGTCGGGCGGAAGGTCGGCAAGGTCTACGAGGCGTTGTCGGGCTACCGGGGCCAGACCAACGCGATGGCGGTCGCGTTCGCGATCTCGGTGTTGCTGCAGCTGAAGGTCGTGCTGTTCTACTACGCGATCGGGATGGCCCTGGGCCTGGAGATCGGCTTCGCGAACTGGTTCGTGATCGTGCCGGTGGCGATTTTCATCATGCTCGCGCCGATCTCGATCAACGGCGTCGGGCTGCGGGAGAGCGTGTTCACGTTCCTGCTGGCCACGGTGTTCACCGCCAGCCGCAGCGAGGCGCTGGCGTTCGCGTGGATCGAGTACGGCATCTTCCTGTTCTTCGGGCTCGTCGGCGGCCTGGTCTACATGCTCCGCCCACCCCCGGAAGTTTCCGCGGCGGCGTCCGGAGCCGCGGAAACTTCGGTGAGGCAAGTTCCCGGGTGACCGATCATCCTTAATGCCGACCCCCCGGCCGGCCGACCGATCTAGAACCTATGACGACGACTACCGCCTCAACTCCGCTGCCGTCCGCGGCCACGCCGAACACGGCGGGGGCGGCGCGGTGGGTGACGCCGGCGGGGCTGGCGCTGCTGATCGTGGCGGCGGCGGTGCTTCGGCTGACGAACCTGGGGGCGTTGGCGTACCAGGTGGACGAGGGGTATCAGCTGTCGGGGGTGACGGCGATTTTGGAGCACGGCGTGCCGCGCCTGGAGTCGGGCCACGCCTACACGCGGGCACCGCTGTTTCTTTACACCGAGGCGGCGTTTGCCGAAGCGCTGGGGCTGAGTCCGTTTTCGATGCGGCTGCCGGCGGCGTTGGTGGGGGTGCTGTGCGTGCCGATCGCGTTCCTCTTCGGGCGGCGGCTGGTCGGCCCGGCGGTGGGTTGGGCGTTGGCGGCGATGATCGCGTTGTCGCACTGGCACGTCGAGCTGTCGCGGTACGCGCGGTTCTACACGCTGCTGATGGCGTTGGTGATGCTGGCGACGCTGGCGTTTTACGCGGGGTACGTCGAGCGGAAGACCTGGGGGAAGGTGGGGTACTGGGCCTGCGCGCTGGTGGCGGTGACGGTGCACGACGCGGCGGTGGTGATCGGGCTGCTGTTTCTGGTGCTGTTACCAGCCCCGAACCGGACGCTGCTGAACCGGGGGGGGTTGGTGGTGCAGGCGGGGCTGGTGGGCGGGGCGTGGATGGCGTACCGGAAGCTGGAGTCGGCGTGGAGCAAGTCGTTGTCGGACCCGGACCGGGTGCTGGTCTACAAGGCGAGCACGGAGGGCGAGCTGACGGTGGCCGAGGCGTCGGCGCGGCCGGCGTGGCTGCCGGACATCAAGCTGCCGAGCCCGGCGAACACGGCCGAGGCGTGGGACGCGGGGGCGTGGGCGATGCTGGTGCCGGGCGGGTTGGCACTCTCAGGGTGCGTCGTGCTGGGCGTGTGGGCGGCGCGGCGGCGTGAGGGGTGGGCGGGGGCGTTGGCGGGGCTGGTGGTCGTGGCGGCGTTGTTTCATCAGGGGTCGATCGCGGTGCTGCTGGGGGCGTTGGGGCTGGCGTGTTTCGTGCGGGCGCGGCGGGACCTGGTCGGGCCGCTGGGGGTGGGTCTGCTGACGGCGGGGTTGGTGCTGCTGGTCCACGCGGCGGTGAACGTGAAGGTGTTGCATTACGGGCGGGTCCAGGGGCTGATCTGGCTGTTCCGTTACCCCGACTGGGAGCGATACGCGTTGACGTGGCTGTGGTGGGGCTGGCCGGTGGTGCTGACGGTGCTGCCGATCGGGTTGGTGATGTTGCTGTGGCGGGGGCGTCGGGAGGACGGCGGGCCCGGCGGGGGCTGGTTGCTGGTGGGGCTGCTGCTGGCGGGGCTGTGTCTGGGCGGGCTGGTGGACGGGAAGTTCAACGAGTCGCGGTACTTTTTCCACTTGTGGCCGGTGATCCTCTCGGCGTACGCGTTGGTGTTTGTGGGGGCGGGGGCGTGGCTGGCGGACCGGCTGAAGCTGGGGCGGGGCGGGCGGGCCGGGGCGATCGCGGGTCTGGTCGCGTTGGGGATCGGGCTGAGCTCGGACCTCCGGCCGACCAGCGCGTGGGCGGTGACGCAGCGGGACTACACGACGGACCGGGACCCGGTGCGGGGGGTGTTGAACATGCCGGGGTTCGCGGGCTTTCACGAGGACGTGGAGTCGGTGAACCGGGCGATCGCCGAGGGGCGGGGCCCGGGCGACCGGGTGATATGCGTGGGCCCGCCGCACCGGGCGACGCTGGTGATGCACTACGCCGGGCGGGTGGACTATGTGGTATCCCCGGCGGAGGTGTTCGTGCAGAAGCTGGTGGACGAAGCGGGGCGGTGGCGGGACCCGGTGACGGGCGCGGAGATCGTGCACACGCCGGCCCGCCTGGCGGAGGTACTCGGGGCGTTGTCGTCGGCGGGGACGCGGCTGTGGGTGTCGGGCAACGACCGGCTGGTGGGCGGGGTGGTGGAGTACGTCGACCCGCGGATGTGGGCGATGCTGGAATCGGTGACGCCGGCGGACGCGACGCGTGGCCGGGACGGCAGTTCTTACGCGGCGTTGGCGGAGCTCGGGCGCTTCGCGGACGACGGCGTCGGGGCGACGCCGTGACCGGGTCGTCGACCGCCGAGCCGGAGCCGACCCGCGACGCCCTGGCGGCGGCGCGGCCGGAGGGGGTGTGGCTGCGCGGGGTGCGGTTCGACGCGGTGACGGAGGCGGCGTCGGTGGCCCGCGTGATAGACGGGTTGGCCCGGGGCCGCGGCGGTTGGGTGGTGACTTCGAACCTGGACCACCTGCGGCGGGCGGGGCGGGACGCGGAGTTCCGGCGGATGGTCGGGGCCGCGGACCTGGTGGTGGCCGATGGCGCGCCGTTGGTGTGGGCGGCCCGGCTGCAAGGCACGCCGCTGCCGGAGCGGGTGGCGGGCTCGGCGTTGGTCTGGTCGGTGGCCGACGCGGCGGCGGGGGCGGGGCGGTCGCTGTTCCTGCTGGGCGGCGACCCGGGCACGGCCGAGGCGGCGGCGGCGGTGCTGACGCAGAAGTACCCGGGGCTGCGGGTGGCGGGCACGCACTGCCCGCCGGTGGGGTTCGAGGACGACCCGCGAGCCATGGAGGCGATGCGGGCGGCGGTGCGCGATTCCGCGGCGGACGTGGTCTATGTTGCGCTCGGTTCGCCGAAGCAGGAGCGGCTGATCGAGCGGCTGCGGGCGGAGGGCTGCCTGCCCGATGCGTGGTGGATGGGGGTGGGGATCAGTTTGAGCTTCATCTGCGGGCGGGTGCGGCGAGCGCCGCGGTGGATGCAGCGGATGGGGCTGGAGTGGGCGCACCGCATGGCGCAGGAGCCGGGCCGGCTGGCGCGGCGGTACCTGGTGGACGGCATCCCGTTTGCAGCGGTGCTGCTGGGTTCGAGCGTGTGGTCGCGGCTGAAGGGATCGGCCGGCCACGCGTCCGGGATGGGCGTTTGCGGGACGGCGGAGCCGTCGGAGGTAAGCCGATGAGGCGTTGGGCGCAGCGGATGACGGAGATTCCGGGGGCGGCCGGGGCGGATCGGCGGGAAAAAGCGTCGATTGACGCTCGCACGCCGGCGTCGGGTATGACATGCTATGGGGGTCAGGCCGGACGTTTCGGCCGTGGCGGGAGCGGGAGGGTGATGAGCCATGCTGTTTAAGATCGCCGAGGAGCAGGTGCGTCAGGCGGGGTTACCGGGCGTGTCGTTCGGCCTGCCGCGCCGGCTGGCGGGGCTGCGGGCGGTGGTGATGCTGGCGGGGTCGGTGCGGGCGAACCAGCTGCGCAAGTCGACGGGGCGCAGCGCGTTGGAGCTGCCGGTGGGCGACAACCGGACGGTGCTGGACTGCTGGCGGGAGCAGCTGGTGACGATGGCGGAGCAGTTGGGGATGGACCGGCTGCCGGTGCGGGTGATCGTGGACCGGGCGAGCGGGATGGTGCCGGGGGAATCGGGGTACGGCCCGCTGAGCCTAAGCATCGAGCACGAGCCCGGGGCGTTCCGCGGGACGGGGGGGCTGCTGTCGGACCTGGCGGCGGGGTACCGCGACGACGACCTGGTGATGGTGGGCCACGCGTCGCAACTGCTGTTCGAGCCGCTGGCGGAGCTGGCGGGGGCGATGGCGGACGCGGGGGCGGACGTGAGTCTGGTGTGCAGCCGCGACGGCACGCCGGCGGGCCTGATGCTGGTGCGGTGCGGGGCGCTGCGGAAGATCAACCCGGTGGGTTTCGTGGACCTCAACGAGCAGGCGTTGCCGGCGATCGCGCGTGACCACGACGTGCGGGTGGTGCGGTACGACCAGCCGATCTCGCGGTCGCTGCGGACGCGGGCGGGGTACCTCGAGACGTTGGGAGCGTTCCACCGGCGTCACGCGGGGGCCGGGGCGGACGCCGCGTCGCGGCCCGAGGAGGACTGGCACAAGACCTTCGGGGTGGTCGAGCCGGGCGCGCGGGTTCACGCGACGGCGGTGGTGCACGACTCGGTGGTGCTCGGCGGCGCGGTGGTGGAGGCGGGGGCGGTGCTGGTGCGGTGTGTGGTGTGCCCGGACGCGGTGGTGGGGCGAGACGTGTCGGCGATGGACCGGGTCGTGGGCCGGGCTCCGCGGGCGGCGGGCTTCGGGCCCGACGTGTCGGAGTCGGACTGAGCGGGGTGGGGCGGGGCGGGGCGGCGGGCGGCGTTGATCGTTATGAACGCGAGGCGACTGAAAAAGAACGGCTGGACGGTGTGGCACCTGGTGTCGGCGTCGGTGATGCTGCTGGCGGCGGGGGCGGTGACGTGGCGGGGCTGGGCGCAGATCGTGGAGCTGGGGCTGACGCGGGACGTGGCGGGGCACGTGTTTCTGGTGCCGGTGATCGTGGCGTGGCTGGTGTGGGTGCGGCGGAAGCGGATGCTGTACTGCCGGCCCTCGGGCGCGTTCCCGGGGCTGATTTTGGCGTGTCTGGGCGCGGCGGCGTACGTCTACGGGGACAAGCGGGTGCACCCGAGCCTGTTTCACCTGGGGACGGTGCTGCTGCCGGCGGGCTGCGTGGTGGCGGTGGCGGGCCGGGAGGTGCTGCGGTCGTATCTGTCGGCGTTCGTGGTGTTGCTGGCGTTGATCCCGCCGCCGATCGCGCAAGCCGAGGCGGTGGCCCAGCCGTTGCAGGTGGCGACCGGGGCGCTCACGACCTGGCTGTACTCGTGGATGGGGTCGACGGCGTCGCTGGACGGCGGCCACCTGCGGATCGGCAGCGCGTCGCTGCGGCTGACCGAGGTGTGCGCGGGGCTGCCGATGACGCTGTCGCTGCTGCTGCTGAGCTACGGGTTCGTGTTCGGCACGCCGCTGCGGATGTCGGCGCGGCTGGCGGTGCTGCTGCTGACGCCGATGGCGGGGATCGCGTGCAGCGCGCTGGCGGTGGTGGGGACGTTCTGGCTATACGGCGGGGTGTCGCAGGAGCGGGCGGACGTTGTGCTTCGGCTGGGCGAGTGGGCGATGCTGGGGGTGTCGTTCCTGCTGCTGATCGGGGCGGTGCGGGCGTTGACGTGGGCGTCGGTGCCGGTGCGGCGGTACCGGCTGGCGTACGACCAGTAGGCGGGGGCGTCGGGGGGACCGATAACGCGGGTCGGTGGCCTTGCGTGAGAATTAATCGGCCGGGTCGGGCGGAACCGGCGCGGGTCGGCGGGCGTATGGCGGTATATTGGAGTTGGGGAGAGGCCTTCAACCCGGTGGACCCGATGGACGAAGTGAAGGCAGCGGCTGCCGCGTCGCGATCGAGGACGGCGCGGCGATCCGTCCGATAGGAGTGGCCGGAGCACGCGATGATCGCCCGCCACGACCCCTCCCATCCGGGCCCGCCCTCGGCGGCGGGCACCGCCCCCCACCACACGTCCGGCCCGTCGGCCGGCGGCTTCGGGAAAAGCGCGATGAGCGACGAACTGAACTTCAACGCCCCCACGGCCGCCGCGCCCCGCGAGGACGAGGCGAGCCGCCGCCGTCAACAGCTGATGGCCCTGCTTCGGGGCCGGCTGCACTGGGCGCTGCTGCTCGCGGCGCTGCTCGGCGGCGGGCTGGGGTACCTGGGCCACCAGAGCGTGACCCCGATGTACCGCAGCACCGGCGAGGCGCGGATCGAGCCCGACGAGCTGATGTTCAACATCGAGGGCGTGCTCGACACCGGGCGGTGGACCAGTTTCCTGCGGACGCAGGAGAACCTGATCAAGTCCGCCGAGGTCGCCGAGCGGGCGATGCGCAACCCGGCGTGGGAGGCGCTGGGCCTGGACCCCAACGAATGGGACGCCGGCGCTTTCGCCGGCGCGATCGAGGTCGATTACGACGATTCGAACCGGATGAACAACATCATCACGGTCTCGTTCGACGCCGTGTCGGGCGACATCGCCGGCGCGGGCAACCAGTCGCTGATGCAGGCGTACCGCCAGGAGTTCGGCTACCAGGCGACCAACGCGATGCTCAACCGCCTCGGCCGGCTCCAGGCGCAGGTCCAGCGGGCGGAGCTGGCGATCAAGCAGGAGCTGGCCCAGCGGGGCACGGTGCTGACCCCGGCCGAGTACCAGCAGCTGGGCAGCCAGATCGCCGCCCTGACCGACCAGGAGATCGAGCTGGACTTCATGCTCCAGACCGTCGAGGCCCGGCTCGAGTCGCGCAACCCCGTGATCGAGGAGGGCGTGGCCAACACGATGGCGGACATGATCACCCGCGACCCCGTGCTCCGCGAGTTGCAGACGCAGAAGGACACCGTGCTCGGCCTGATCCAGGAGCAGGAGATGCTGGGCTACGGCCCGGGGCACCTCAGCGTCAAGCGGCTGATCACCCGCCGCGACGTGCTGACCCAGCGGATGGACGACCGCTACGAAACCCTGATGTCCGCCGAGTCGGCGGTGACCTCGACCGACCCGGAGTACAACGAGCTGGTCGCCATGCGGCAGCAGCTCAGCCGGCAGCTGCTGGCGGTCACCCGGGAGCTGGAGCAGCTGACCGCGAAGCAGGCGGACATCGCTGGCATCGAGCAGGAGATCGCCAGCCGCCAGGCCATCATCGAAGAAGCGAAAGAGAAGATCTCCGAGATCAACGTCGAGCGCGACGGCGCCGAGAACACGGTGCGGATCATGGCGGTCGGCGGCACGCCGACCGCGCCGTTCAACGGCGGCGAGGCCGTACAGATGGCGGGCATCGCCGGGCTCAGCGGGGTGTTCCTGGGCTTCGGGTTGGTGATGGGCATCGGCCTGCTGGACCGCCGGCTCCGCCACGCCGGCGACGCCCGCATGGGCCTGCCCGACACCCGGATGCTCGGCATCCTGCCCACCCTCCCCGAGAACTTCGCCGACCCCGAGTCGTCCGAGAAGGCCGCCCACGCCGTCCACCACATCCGCACCCTGCTGCAGATCTCCAACCGCGGTACCGCCCGCGTCTTCAGCGTCACCAGCCCCGCCGCGGGCTCGGGCAAGTCGTCGCTGTCCGTCGCCCTGGGCCTGTCCTTCGCCGCCAGCGAGTCCAAGACGTTGGTCATCGACTGCGACCTCGTGGGCGCGGGCCTGACCCGCCGCGTCGGGGCCGTGGTCAACCGCTCGGTCGAGGCGATCTTGCGTGAAGACACCGTGCTGTCCGACGACCAGATCGACCAGGCGGTGGCCCACGCCCGGGAACAGGGCGTGAACCTCAAGGACGCCCTGGTCGAGAAGGGGCTGCTGACCAAGAAAGACCTGCAGCGGCTCAACCGCCGGCAGCAGGACTCGGCCCTGGGTGTGCTCGACGCCTGCCAGGGCCGGCCGTTCAGCGAGTGCGTCGCCCAGACCGGCATCGAGAATTTCAGCGTCCTGCCCATCGGCGCCGCCAAGCCCCAAGACGCCGGCCTGCTCTCGCCCAAGGCGCTGCGCAGCCTCATCAACCGGGCCCGCGAGGAGTACGACATCGTCCTGATCGACACCGGCCCCTGCCTCGGCTCGCTCGAGGCGTCCATGGCCGCCGCCGAGGTCGACGCGACCGTCCTGATCGTCTCCCGCGGCGACTCCAAAGCCATGGCCACCCGCGCCCACGACCACCTCGTCTCGGTCGGCGCCAACGTCGTCGGCGTCGTGTTCAACCACGCCCTCGAGGCCGACATGAACCACTCGTCGTTCGCCTCGATCGTCAGCCAGGAACGCCGGACCGACCCGGCCCAGAGCCTGCTCTCGGCCGACCCCGCCGTCGCCGCCCGCTTCGGGCCCCTCGGCTCGGCCGTCGCCGCCTTCGGCACGCCCAGCAAGTCCCCCAACGGCCGACCCCGCCGACCCGCCGCGACCAACGGCAGCCACAGCTAATCTCACCCGGGCAGTGGGCAGTGGGGGTGTAGGTCAAGGTTATGATCTCTCCGATCGATCCAGCGCTGCGGGGTGACGACTCCGTCGAAGAACCCTCCGCCGTAGCTTCCGAACGCGCGGTTGAAACTTCCGGGGGGGGGGGGCAGACGGTTTGGGGGTTGGATGCGGTGCAGTTGCACGACCGGTTCTGGGCGGCGCGGGGGGTGCAGGTGGTGCGGCTGGGCGAGCCGTCGGAGCTGGTGGACGACGCCGAGCTGTTCTTGCTGACCGACCCGCACTCGCTGTCGATCTTCCGGCTGGGGCAGCTGGTGGACATGCTCAGCTGGCTCAAGCCGCGGGTGCAGTTCGTTCGGCTGCACAACACCCGCGGCCGGGGCTACCGCGAGCGGATCATCACCGACGACGAGGACCGGTTCCTGCGGTTCGAGCGGGTCTACAGCGCCCCGGACTGGCGGCTGGGCCGCGTCGCGCTCACGCCGTCGCGGGAGCTGGCGCGGTCCTGGCAGCAGGCCGACGACGTCCGCGCCGCCTGGCGTCAACTCCGCCGCAGCATCCCGCCCAACCAGCGCACCACCCTCTCGGTCGGCGGCTACGTCTACGACCGCAGCGACCGCGACCAGGTCCGCGCGTTCATCCGCGAGCTCGTGTCGATCTGGAAACGCCCCGACGCGACGATCCAGCGCGCCGCCCGCCTCGACCCGCAGGTCTGGGGCGACGTGACCAGCACCCGCGGCCCGAGCACCCGCTTCGTCGGGCCCGTCTGGGTCGGCACCGGCCGGCACCTCCGCGACGCCGACTCGATCGTCGGGCCCGCCGTGCTCTGGGACGTCCCCGAGCAGCGGCCCGCCGTCGAGGCCCTGCGCTGGAAGCAGATCGAGATCACCGACGTGCTCTCCAAGCCCGTCAAGCTCCGCAAGGTGTCCATGACCCAGCGACGCCTCAAGCGGCTCTTCGACCTGGGCTTCGCGTCCGTCGCGCTGCTGCTGACCCTGCCGGTCTACCCGCTGGTGATGCTCGCCATCCTGCTCGAAGACGGCCGGCCGTTCTTCTTCGCTCACCGCCGCGAGTGCCGCGGCGGCAAGGAGTTCCCCTGCCTCAAGTTCCGCACCATGCGTAAAGACGCCGAGGAAATCAAGAAGCAGCTCGCCGCCCGGAACCAGGCCGACGGCCCGCAGTTCTACATGGACGACGACCCCCGCATCTCCCGCGTCGGCCGGGTCCTACGCAAGCTCAACCTCGACGAGCTGCCCCAGTTCCTCAACGTCGTCGCCGGGCACATGGCCATCGTCGGCCCGCGGCCCAGCCCCTACAAAGAAAATCAGTACTGCCCCGGCTGGCGCGAGGCCCGCCTCTCGGTCCGACCCGGCGTCACCGGCCTGTGGCAGATTAAACGCTCCCGCCAGCCCGGCAAAGACTTCCAGGAATGGATCCGCTACGACATCCAGTACGTCGAAAACATGTCCTGGAAACTCGACTTCACCATCATCGCCCAGACCATCCGCTCCTTCGTCCGCTTCCGCTGCCCCGGCCGCGATGACTAGGGATTTTACTTAAAATCAACGCCGTGAAATCCCCGCAATAGGCGTTACACTTTTTAATTCGGTCGTTATGACCGATTTTGGGCGCCGGGTGAGACAGGCCGGGCGTTTGACCCGGCGCGTCGAATACCGTTTTTCGAGTTTGGGGGCTTGCGAACGATGGATCACGAACCCGCGGTGTACCTCGTGGACGACGACGCCGGCGTGCTCGGCTCGCTGCGGTATCTGGTCGAGTCGGCCGGGCACCGCGTCGAGACCTTCGAGAACGCCCGCCAACTGCTCGACCACGCCCGCCACACCCCGCCGACCGGCTGCCTCGTCGCGGACCTCCGCCTGCCGGGCATGTCGGGCCTCGACATGATCGACGCCCTCGCCGAGCTGGGTGTCCGCCTGCCCACGGTCGTCATCACGGGCCACGGCGACGTCACCGCGGCGGTCCGCGCCATGAAAAGCGGGGCGATCGACTTCCTCGAAAAACCGTTCTCCGACGAGGCCCTGCTCCGCCGTATCGACGAAGCCCTGACGATCAGCCGTGACCGCGACGCCGCCGACGCCGCCCTCGCCGACGTGGCCCACCGCCACCGCCAGCTCACCCCCCGCGAGGCGCAGGTCATGGACGCCGTCGTCGCCGGCAAGCTCAACAAGCAGATCGCCGCTGAGCTCGGGCTGTCGCACAAGACCATCGAGGTGCACCGCGCCCACGTCATGGCCAAGATGCGGGCCGGCACGCTGGCCAACCTCGTCCGCATGGCCGTCCGCCTCGAGGCCGCCGGCACCCCCGCCGCCTGACCGATCACCGATTCGGTCTTCATCGTTCTCGTAATCGTGATTCGTCATCGCCCGACGCCGCGGCTTGGTAATCGGTGGGAGTCGGTCGGGAGTACGAGTACGAGCCACGAGAACGAAAAGGCCGCCCGAACCACAACTTCACCACACCCCCGCTGCCTCAAGTTGCCGCGTCGCCTGCTCGGCCCAGCCGCGGTTGGCCGCCGGGCTCGCCGGGCTGGGATGTAGCAGAGTCGCGACCTCAATGCCGGTGAGCCTAGCACTCTCGACTACCGCCGCGGCCCGCTTTGTGGCGAACCCGCCGACCCCCACGACCCACCGCGGACGCAGCGCCCGCAGCAGTGCCGCCAGGTGTGCATCGCCTGCCGCGGTCACCGCGTCGCGCTCGGCCCGCGGCAGCTTGTCCGGCGTAAGATTCCGGCCCGTCTCCCCCAGCCACATCAGCGGGAAGTAATTCACCAAGAAGTGCCGCGCAAAGAACGCTTCCGGGGGCCCGAACCGCTCGGCCATCAGCCCCCAGAACCGTCGGCCCGACACCTCGGACCGCGTGCAGCCCGTGCCGTGGACCAGCCGCTTCGGGTGGCCCACGCCGTCCGCCGCCGACACCGCCCCCGGAATCGACCCGCCCGGCTCCCCCGGGAGGGGCGGGTCGATGACCGCGTGGTCGAGCTTCATCCAGTCCCGCACCGCCGCGACCTCGCCGAACGGCACGCCGGTCTGGGCCATGCCCCACGGCCCGGGGTTCATCCCCAGCATGACCACCTCCCGCCGGCCGCGGGCGAAACGCCGCAGGTACGCCGCGTGGTTCGCCCAGGCGTACCGCAGCGGGTTGTAGACGTAACGCACCGGCGGCCCGAACCGCATCGCGTCCGCCGCGTCGCGCAGCGTCGCCGCCGCGTCGGTGAGCGCGGCCGTCGTCTTCGTCGGTTGGGGTTCCGGGGGCAAGGCGGCGACAGGGTAGCTTCGCCCCGTCGGCCCCGTCAGGGCTCGAGCACCTGGCCCGCGTCTTCCAGCATCGGCCGCAGCTCGTCGTAATTCACGTCCTGCACGGCGACGTCGCCGCGCAGCGCCAGGTCCGCCGCGTAGGCGACGCTCTCGGCGAGCACCATGAACACCGGCTCCATCCGCGCCGAGCCGAACGCGATGTGCGACGCGCTGAAGCACACCGGCACGAGCAGGTTCGGGCCCTGCCCCCGCTTCGGGACCACAGCCCGGTAGCTGATCGGGTACGGCTCGGTCGGCGGCACCTGCACGTCGCCCTCGTTCATCACTACGGGCCCGGCGTCGGTCGGGCAGACGAACCGCGAGCAGTTGTGCGAGTCCATCGTGTACGACCCGAGCCCGACCGAGTCCTCCGCCACGCGGGTCGCCCGGCAGTCGTGCTCGGTCACCACGTGGTCGGCGACCAGCCGCCGGCCCTCACGGACGTAGAGCTGGTGCGGCCAGTGCCCCGTCGCGGCGAACTCGTCCCGCGGCAGGCCCCAGGCTGCGACCGCCCGGCGGTATTCGTCCGGCACCCGCGGGTCGTTCGCCATCGTCCAGTACAGCCCCCGCTGGTAGCGGACGTGGTCCCGGAAGCACCGCTCCCGCGTGGCGTAGTCGGCGGTGGGCCAGGCGTAGTTGGCCCCGATGAAGTCGCTCGACACCGGGCCGTGGTTGTTCGTATCGGTCTTGCCGTAGCCGTCGGCGGTGCGGTGGGTCAGGACGTCGAACTTCCGCGGGGCGTGGTCGGCCCCGACCACCTCTCGACGCGGGTGCCTGAGCAGGTCGTTGTAGGGGTCCTTCTCGGCCTGGGCCAGCCAGCGGACGGTCAGCTCGTGCTTGAGCGGGTCGTAGCCGTCGGGCCGATCCCAGTCGATCTTCAGCGACGGGTCGTCGGTCATGCAGACGCGGAAGTTGTACGCCTGGACGCGGTGGTCGCCCCGGCCAATGCGCCGCCGGGCGTCGCCGGGCTCGACGAAGGGCAGCAGCCCGGACGACGGGTCGCCCGCCACGACGAACGGGCTGGTCCGGGCCGCGTCGAACTGGTGCTTGATGTCCACCTGCGTGCCGTTGAGCGTCTCGCCGTAGACGGCGTTGTCTTCCCGGCCGACGGTGAAGTCCACGCCGGCCATGCCGAAGAGGTCGCCTTCGTACGTTGCGTCGATGAAGACCCGCGCCCGCACGGTGAGCCCGCCGAGCAGGTGGACGGCCTCGATGCGGTTCGAACCGTCGCGCGACACGCCGTCGAGGTACTGGCAGAGCCGGACGTTGCCGTCGCCGATCTCGGCCGCGAGCCGGTCGATGACGACCTGGGCCTTCGACGGCTCGAAGAACCATTCCTCGTCGACGCCGTAGAGCCGGCCGATGTCGCGGTAGACCGCGCGGGCCATGCCGCCGATGGTGTGTTTGCGGCCGAAGTCGGTGTTCCCGAGCCCGCCGGTGGTCATCCCGCCGAGGAACTTGCCGGGCTGCAGCAGCACGGCGTGATGCCCCAGCCGGGCCGCCTTCGCCGCGGTCACGACGCCCGCGGCCGTCCCGCCGTAGACGCAGACGTCGGCGCTCAGGGTTTCGTCGCTCGCGTCGATCCAGTCGGGGCGGAAGTAGTGCAGGTCGCTCATCGAGAAAGCCCGCGCCGAAGCATCGGCCGGCCGAGGGCCCCGGGCGGATACCCAATCTAAAAGCTCCCCGAGCTGGACTCGAACCAGCGACCTAGCGATTAACAGTCGCGCGCTCTACCAACTGAGCTATCGGGGAAACAGTTGGACAGATAAGGGTAACGATCTTTGCCGCCGCGGCAAGCGGCCGGTGTCGCGGGGCCGGGCTCGTGAGCGTTGCGTCAGAGGTGTCGCACCGCGGCGGGGGATCGGCTACCTTCCGCGTCATGGGGTTAGACGGCTCCGAACCCGCGGCCGGCGCGTCGTCGCCGATGCTGCTGACCAAGATCCTGGCGACGGTGGGCCCGGCGTGCCGCGACGCCGCGACGCTGACCCGCATGATCGAGGAGGGGGCCCGGGCGTTCCGCGTCAACTTCTCGCACGGCGACTTCCCGGACTTCCAGGCGTCGGTCGACGCGATCCGCGCCGCCAGCGCCGCGGCGGGCATCACCGTCGGCATCCTCGGCGACCTGTCGGGCCCGAAGATCCGCGTGACCAAGGTGGCCGGCGGTTCGTTGGAGCTGGCCGTGGGCGACCACGTCGAGTTCACGCAGCGCGACGTCACCGCGCACCGCTACCCCGAGACCGGCGTGGTCACCGTCGGCACGACGTACCCCGAGATGGTCGACGACGTCGAGCCGGGCCAGCGGCTGCTGGTCAACGACGGGGCCATCCGCATGCTGGTGACCGACAAGGTGACCGCCGACGACCCGGAGACGGGCAATCGCCGGCCGTCGGACCCGCGGCTGATCTGCCGCGTCACCGAGGGCGGCACGCTGTCGGACAAGAAGGGTGTGAACCTGCCGGACACCCACGTCTCGGCCCCGGCGCTGACCGACTGGGACGAGGAGTGCGCCGCCTGGGCGGTCGAGGCGGGGCTGGACTTCCTGGCGCTGTCGTTCGTCCGCAAGGCCGACGACGTCCGGCAGCTCAACGACCTGCTGCTGCGGCTGGGCCGGGACAACCGGTCGCTGCGCAGCCACAGCCGGCTGCCGATCGTCTCGAAGCTCGAGAAGCCGCAGGCGATCGACGAGCTCGACGCGATCCTCGAGGAGACCGACGCGGTGATGGTCGCCCGCGGCGACCTGGGCGTGGAGATGGACCTGGCGCGGGTGCCGGTGATCCAGAAGCAGATCATCCGCAAGGCGCACGACTACGGCCGGCCCGTGGTGGTGGCGACGCAGATGCTCGAGAGCATGATCGAGAGCTTCACCCCGACCCGGGCCGAAGTCTCCGACGTCGCCAACGCGATCCTCGACGGCACCGACGCGATCATGCTCTCGGGCGAGACCGCGGTCGGTAAGCACCCGATCCAGGCGGTGCACACGATGGCGCGGACCGCCGCGATCGCCGAGGCCTACGACGCCGAGCGCCGCGCCGGCACGACCAAGCCGCCCGAGCACCTGCGCGACTCGAAGTACCGCACCGCCGCGCTGGCGCACGGCGTCTCGACCATCGTCAACGACCTGCACCCCGCGTTCGTCGTCACTTGGTCCGAGCTCGGCGGCGGCGCCCGCTACCTGTCGCAGAACCGCCTACGCACCCCCATCATCGCCATCAGCTCCCGCGACGCGGCGCTGCGGCAGATGGCGCTGCTCTTCGGCGTCCACACCGTCCACATGGACCGGCCCAAAGACACCGCCGACTTCCTC
>JBCCRT010000006.1:0-54392 GCA_039201235.1 Planctomycetota bacterium | reverse complement strand
GCGACGATGGGGACGGTGGTGAACATCCAGGTCGGGGCGCGGTCGCCGGCGGCGGGGCTGATCCGGGCGGGGCTGCTGCTGCTGGTGGTGCTGGTGCTCGCGCCGCTGCTGGAGTCGGTACCGATGGCGGTGCTGGCGGCGATCGCGCTGAAGGTCGGCGTGGACATCCTGGACTGGAGTTTTCTGAAGCGGGTGCACCACGTCTCGCGGACGGCGACCCTGATCATGTACGGCGTGATGGGGTTGACGGTGTTCGTGGACCTGATCGTGGCGGTCGGGCTCGGCGTGTTCATCGCGAACATCCTGACGATCGACCGGCTGAGCCGGCTGCAGTCGGCGGGGGTGCGGACGATCACGGCGAGCGGCGAGGAGCTGCCGCTGGACGACGCGGAGCGGGCGGCGTTTACGCGGGGCCGGGGGCGGGTGATCCTGCTGCACCTCAGCGGGCCGATGATCTTCGGGGTCGCCAACGCGATCGCCCGGCAGGCCGAGGCGGTGAGTGAGCACCGCGGCGATGCGTTGGTGATCGACCTCAAGGACGTGCCGATCCTGTCGACGACGATCGCGCTGGCGTTGGAGAACGTGGTGCTCGACGCGCGGAAGGCGGGGCTGCCGGTGTACGTCGGCGGGGCGTCGGGCGACACGCGGGCGCGGCTCGGGCGGATCGACGACACGGGCGAGGGGCACTTGGCGTTCTGCGACACGCGGCTGGCGGCGCTGGAGGCGGCGCTGACGCACGTCGAGGGTTAACGCGCGTCCCAGCGTTCTTCGGCGGCCGCGAGGGAGCGCCGAGGATCGACTAGCGGCAACGGCCCACCACCGGTCCAAGGCGTGTGCGGGTCGGCGTCCGGGTAGGCGGCGAGGCGGTCGCCGAGCCAGTGCCGGATGTAAGCGGCGTCGGGGTCGTAGCGCCGCCCCTGGCCGACGACGTCGAAGCCGCGGAAGCCCCGGGGGTCGGCCCCGACGCCGGCGGCGTACGCCCAGTTGCCCCAGTTCGACGCGGGGTCGTAGTCGAGCAAACACGACTCGAACCACCGCGCGCCACGCCGCCAGTCGACGTCGAGGTTCTTGGCCAGGAAGCTGGCGACGTTCTGCCGGCCGCGGTTGGACATGAACCCGCTGGCGGACAGCTCCGTCATGTTGGCGTCAACGAACGGCACGGAGGTCTCGGCGTCGCGCCAGGCGGCGAAGTGGTTGGCGGGGTTGGCCCAGCCGAGGTCGCGGTCGGCGGGCCCGGCGGCCCGGAAGAGGCGCGGGCCGTGCTTGAGCAGGTACAGCCGGAAGTACTCGCGCCAGAGCAGCTCGAAGCGCAGCCAGTAGGTCGAGTCGTTGGCGACGCGCCGGTCTTCGTAGCGCAGGGTCTCGTCGGCGACCCGGCGGGCCGAGACGCAGCCGAGCGCGAGCCAGGGCGAGAACTTCGACGAGTAGTCGGCCCCGAGCAGGCCGTTGCGGGTCTCCTTGTAGCGCCGCAGGTGGTCGCCGTCGAAGATGTAATCGTTAACGCGCTGCCGGCCCGCGGCCTCACCGCCGCGGAAGTCGAGGACGGCCCGCGGGTCGGGCCGCGGTTCGTCGCGGCCCAGGTCGGCGAGCGTCGGCAGGTCGCCGGGGTCGAGGCCGTGGTCGGTCCAGGCGGTCAGTCGGCCCGGCGTGTCGCGCGGCCGGGCGAGTTCGAGCTTCTTCTCGGCCCGGCGTCGCCACTTGCTGAACACCTCGGGGAGTTGGCGCGCCTCGGCGCGGGGGTCGTCCAGGCCGTGCAGCGATTCCGGGGGCAACAGGTCGAGTTGACCGAGCGACGGGTCGTCGTCGAAGGCGCGGCGGAGTTTTTTCTCGATCGTGCGTTCCTCGGTGCCGGGCTCTTCGACGAGGCGCAGCACGCCGGCCCCGCTCTCGCGCACGAGTTTCGGCAGGACGGTCTCGGGCTCGCCGGTGCGGACGACCAGGTCGACGCCCCGCTCGGCCAGCGACCGCCGCAGGTCGGCGACGGACTCGAGGATGAACCGCAGCCGGCGGTCGCCGCAGCGGGGGAAGCCGAGCGGGTCGGTGGTGAGCAGCTCGCGGGGGTCGAGGACCCAGACGCCGGCGATCGGCTCGTCGGGCGAGGCGAAGAGGGGTTGGTCGTCGAGGCGGAGCTGGCGGCGGAACCACAGCAGGGTGGGGGGCGGTGCGGGCATGGGGGTGTATAGGCCGGCCGCCGCGGCGGTTCACCCGGCGGCGAAGCGGGCCCGCACCTCGTCGCGGAGGCGGTCGCCCTCGGGGCCGTTCTTGACCGGGTGGACGAAGCACCACTGGGGATCGACGTCGTCGGCCAGGGTGGCGCCCTTCCTCAGACGGAGGGTGCCGTCGTCGGGCAGGTGGATCGCCTTGGCCCGGCAGGCGGCGGCGAGGATCGTGACCACGACGTCGTCGTGGAACAGCAGGCCGAGGCGGCGGGGCGACCAGTCGAGGAGGTGGCGGCGGGCCATGGCGTCGAGCAGGGGTCGGTTGAGCACGAGCAGGCCGCCGCCGAAGAAGCGGAAGCGGTAGCCGTGGCGCAGGGCGCGGAGGCCCTGGCCGGTGACGACCGTGGGGCGGAAGCGGGGCCCCCAGCCGTGCTCGAGTACGCCGGCGACGACCCGGCGGCGGAAGCCCAGCGGCAGGGTGTCGGCGAGCATGAGCAGCGCGTCGCGTTTCCGCAGCGGCAGGCTCTGCCCGGCGAGGAACGGGCCGGGTTCTTGGGACAGTTCTCTCAGCAGCGGGCCGAAGCGGTCGGAGACGAAGAGGGTGTCGGTGTCGATCTTGACCACAAGGTCGTCGTCGCCGGCGTGCTGCTGGGCGTGGTCGAGGAGCCGGCCGACACGGGTGCCGGTGCCGTGGAAGCCGCGGGCGACGGTCATCGGCAAGAGCTCGGCGGAGGGGCCGAGCCGTTGGATCCGGCGGACCGCCTCGTCGCCGACGCCGGCGGTCGAAGCGTCGTCGGTGAGCAAGACGTGGGCGTCGGCCCCGGGGGCGGCGGCGAGGAACATCTCGACCGCGGTGAGCGCGAGGTCCAGCTCGGGGTCGCAGAGCTGCAGGGCGAGGACGACGCGGAGCGGGCGGTCGGCGGCGGGGTCGGGCATGGCCGGGGGTTGATTCCGGGGGTCAATTCCGGGGGTCAATTCCGGGGTTTGGGGCTGCCGTCGGGGGAGTAGGCGTACGGGTCGGTGGTGACGCCGCCCTCGGGGACGGGGATCGGGCCGCGGAGCAACGGGTCATCGGTGTCACGCATCCAGCGGTCGACCCGGCCGCGCAGGTCGTCGAGCGTCGCGGCGTGGGCCGGGTCGTCGGCGAGGTTGTGCGCCTCGTTCGGGTCGTGGGCCAGGTCATAGAGCTCCTCGCGCGGCGGCGTGGCGTGGTCCCAGCCCCGGGCGACGAGGTGGGTTTTGCTCGGCCCGTCGTCGCAGTTGGGCAGGACGGGTCGGCCGTAGTCTTCGAAGTGCCGGATGTACTTGTACCGGTCGGTACGCACGGCCCGCATGGGTTCGTAAGCCGCGTGGTGGTTGACCTCGGCGAAGAGCTGTTCGTGGAGCCGGTCGGTCTCGCCGCGGGCCAGCGGCAGCAGCGATTTGCCGTGCAGCCGGTCGGGGGCCTCGACGCCGGCGAGTTCACAGGCGGTGGGGAAGACGTCGAGGTGGCTGACCATGGCGTCGACGACCTTGCCCCCCCGGAACGCTCCGTCGGACGGTCCGCGGAGGATGAGCATGACGCCGGTGCCGTGGTCGGTGAGTCGGCACTTCATGTGGGGGAAGGCGACGCCGTGGTCGGTGGTGGCGATGACGAGGGTGTTCTCGGCGAGGCCGGTGCGTTCGAGGGCTTCGAGGACGCGGCCCATGCACAGGTCGGTGCTCTGCACGGAGGCGGCGTATTCGGCGAAGTCGCGGCGGGTCTCGGGGGTGTCGGGCAGGGGCGCGGGCGGGCGGACGTAGCGTTCGTCGGGCGGCGGGCCGAGGGCGGGGAAGCTCTGGGTGGGCCGGTGCGGGACGTTGCCGCGGTGCGGCGCGAAGTAGCCGACGGCGAGGAAGAACGGCCGGTCGTGGGCTTCGTGGAGAAAATCGATCGCGGCGTCGGTGGGGGCGTCGAAGTGCGAGTCGCGGGTGAGGGTGCGGTGGTAGCCGATGGTGTCGCCGGCGTCGGGCCCCTGGGCGACGTGCTGCATGCCGGCGAGGGCGGAGGTGTAGCCGGCGTCGTGGAGGGTGTGGATCAGGTGGTGGGAGTAGTTGTTGAGCTTCCAGCCGCGGTGGGCGAGCCCGAGCATGCCGTTGACGTGGGCGTGCTGCCCGGTCAGGAGGCAGGCGCGGCTGGGCGAGCAGGTGGGGTTGGCGGTGAACGCCTGGCGGAAGAGCACGCCCTCTTCGGCGAGGCGCTGGAGGCTGGGCGTGGATACGGCGTGGCCGTGGGGCTGGACGTACCGGCCGGCGTCGTGGCAGTGCAGGTAGAGGATGTTGGGGGGGGTGGCGGGCATCGCCGGGCAGGATAGCGGTGCCCGGGTCAGGCCGCCGCGGCGGGCCGCGGGGCGGTGAGCTGGTTGAGGTGGTCGATCAGGGCGAAGCGGCTGCCGGGCAGGGCGAAGTCGCGGCGGGGCCGCCCGCCGAGGACCCCGGGGCCGGGCCGGGGCGACGACGACGACGACGACGACGCGACCACCAACACGGGCAGGTCGGCGACGCCGGCCGCCGACTCGGCCTCGCGCAGGCGCTGGGCCGCGGCGTCGGCTTCGTGTTTGCCGTTGATCGGGAGCACCGCGAGGTCCGGCGGCCCCGTCGCGGGCTCGGGCTCTGGGCCCAGCAGCCGGCCGAGGCACAGGGCCACGGGGTGGGCCACCGTCTCCCGCCCGACGAACAACGGACGCGGCGGGTCGTCGAGCTGCTGACGCAGTTGTTCCAGGTGACTGACCCAGCCGCCGTTGACCCGGCTGAGCCAGACCTTCCGCATCTCGCGCATCCGGTCCGGGACGGTGCGGACGGCCTCGCCGACGAAGCCGTCGCCGAGCCCGAGGGCCGCGAGCGGCTCGTCGAGCGGGTAGAGCGTCGGGTTGCCGCTGTGTCCGAGGGCCAGGGCGTGGGCGAGCCGGTCCGCCAGCGCGAGGACGGCGCACTGCCGGGCGTGTTTCGGCGCGGCGCGGCGGGCGTCGGCCGGGGCGTGGTGGTGGAAGACGATCGGGTCGATCAGGTGGCGGGGGAAGTTCCACTGCCGGAACAGCCGGTCGGTGGCCTCGGCGTGGCCGACCAGCAGCAGGCGGGCCTCGACGTCTTCGACCGGCAGGCCGAGCGATTCGGCGACGTCGAGGACCCGGCCGTAGGCGTCGGGCATCAGATCGGCGTATACCAGCCGGCCCGTGTCGTGCAGCAGCCCGGCGGTAAACGCGGCGTCGGCGGCCTCGTCGTCGCCGCCCAGGGCGCGGGTCGCGGCCTCGGCGATCAGCCCGGTCGCCAGCCCGTGCTCCCAGAAGTGCATCGCGTTGAAACGCGGGTCCGGGCTGTCGGAGAACCCCTCGATCACGCCGAGGTTGATCACCGCCCGCCGCACGGCCCGCAGCCCCAGCCGGGTGACCGCGGTCGTGACGGTCTGCACCGCCTCGCCGCGGTCCTCGTCGCGCGCGTTGGCGAGCCTCAGCAGCTTGACGCACATGCCCGGGTCCTGCCGGACCGCGGCGACCACGTCGTCGACCTCGCAGTCGTCGTTCCCGGTGAGCTCGATGACCTCGGCCACGACGGGCGACATGCCGCGTAGGTCGCTGCACCGTTCCAGCAGCGCGCCGATCTCCGAGCGGGTCACCAGCGGCTTGTATTCGCGGAGCTGGGCCGCGGCCTCGGCCGGGCTCGGCGGGTGGGCCGACGCCGGCGGGCCCGGCTCCGGGTCGGGTGGCGGCTCGCCCAGCGCGGCGTCCCCGGCGTGGAGCAGCTCGTCGATCTCGCGCTGCGCCGCCCCGGGGTCGGCCTTAGGCCGGCCGTCGCGAAAGATCAGGTCCAACGCCGCGCCAAACTTCGCCAGCGTGAAGTCGGGCTTTAGTAGGTAGCTCGAGACGCCCTGCCGCGCCATCGCCACGACCATCTCCTTGTGCTGCATCGCCGTGACCACCACCACCGGCAACCGGGCCAATGGCTCGTACATCCGCATCCGCGCCAGCAGCCGCAGCCCGCCCTCCTCCGGCAGCACCACGTCCAGCACCAGCAGGTCCGGCGGCCGACGCAGCATCTCCCGCCACGCCCCGTCGCTGGTCCGCGCCGCCGCGACGTCGTGGCCCCGGCCGGCGAGGACGTGCGACAACAGCTCCCGGCTCAGGCCGTCGGCGTCCGCCACCAGGACTCGTTGACGCTTCGCTTCGCCGGACAAGAACAGACTCCCAAATCCACGGGCTTTCCCGGAGGTATCGGACAACCCGGAACCCCGATACACGGATTCACGAGCCGATAACCCCGCGGGTCGGGTCTGGTCTGAGGTGTGGGGTGTGGGGTGTGGTTTCCGAGTTCCGGGGGGGGCTTACACTGATTGGATGTCTGATTCGATCTTTGGGGCCGGCGAACCTGCTCAGACGCCATCGGCGGGTCGGCCGCGGCGGGGCCGAGACGCCGGGATCGGGGTGCGGGGGCTGGTGCTGGGCTGGACGCTGTGGCTGCTCGGGGCGTGGGGGGTGTTGTGGGCGGTGGACGGCTGGCCGGTGCCGGCGCTGCGGGTGATGGTGTTTATGGCGCTGATCGGGATGATGGGGGTCTGGCCGGCGATGCGGCTGGGCCAGCCGTCGGGCGGCGGTGGCGGGGAGGTGTCGGTGGCCGAGTGGGCGCGGGCGTGCCGGGGGATCGCGGTCGACTGGCTGGCGTTGAACCTGGTGTTCCAGGCGGTGGTGTGGCCGCTGCGGCTGGCGGCGGGGTGGTCGACGGGTCAGACGGTCTGGCTGGTGGCGGCAGCGGCGGGTTGGTCGCTGCTGACGGGGCTGGTGGTGGCGTGGGGCCGGGGGGTGGACCGCGGCGGCTGGCGGCTGGGGGCGATGGCGGTGTGCGTGGCGGTGGTGGTGGCCGAGCCACTGCTGTGGTGGGCGGGCTGGGAAGTCCGGGGTGCGGAGGTGGTGGGGGCGCTGCCGGGGGGGACGATGCAGCTGAGCCCGGTGCAGGCGGTGTGGGGCCTGACTCAGCCGGCGGGGGCGGCGGCGGGCGCGGCGGCGACGCGGGCGGTGGCGGACCACGACGGGCAGGTCGTCGGCGTGGCGGCGGGCGCGGCGGCGGGGTGGGTCGTGCTGGTGGGGTTGCTGGTGCTGCGGGGGGTGCGGGAGAAGCAGGCGGTGGCTTGAGCGACGCGGCCCACGGACGCCGTCCTTGGGCTTCGTGGCGCGGGGGTTGTGCTAAATTGCGGGTTGGCGAGACCCGGACACGCCAGCAAAAGGACGCGACATGGAGTTCATCACCCAAGAAGAAAAAGACCGGCTCGAGGCCAAGCTGCAGGAGCTGATCGACCGCCGGCCCGAGGTCACGGCCCGCATCGCCGAGGCCCGCGCCCACGGCGACCTCAAGGAAAACGCCGAGTACCACGCCGCCCGCGACGACCAAGGCATGGACGAGGCCGAGATCCGTCGGCTCACCGAACGCCTCAAGACCGCCCAGGTCGCCGACGACGTCGAGCTGCCCGACAACATGGTGTTCCTCGGCAGCGTCGTGAAACTCAAAGACCTCGACTCGGGCGACGAGGACCTCTATAAACTCGTCGGCGAGGCGTCGGGCAACTTCGACGCCGAGGAGATCGAGGTCACCGTCAGCAGCCCGCTGGGCGAGGCGATGCTCAAGTCCAGCGTGGGCGACACGATCAAGGCGGACCTGCCCCGCGGCACCAAGCGGTTCGAAGTCCTCGCGCTGCAATAACCCCGCCGCGACGCGGGTTGGCAGTTTCGGGCCGATAAAGCCCGCGGACGGCGTCCGCGGGCCGATATGATGTGACATGGCCCGAACCCCGAGAGGACGAGACATGACCCGCCGCCCTGCCGCCGTCTACCCCGCCGCCGCCCTGATGCTGCTCGCCGGCCCCGCCGCCGCCCAGGTCGCGGCCAACAACGGCGGCGGCCGCGCCCTGGACGCCAACCCCGGCGTCGGCACCGCCGGCAACAACCGCGTCGAAAACCAGGTCGACTATGCCGCCCGCAACGACCTGATCACCGGCAACGTCGCCGGCGGCTTCGGCTTCCGCGGCGACGTGGGTTACACCGCCCCCGGCGCGTTCCGCGACGCCCTGGGCAGCGACGACCTCTTCGCCTTCCGCGCCAACAGCCTCGGCTCGGCCCCCGTCGTCGCCAACCTCCCCGGTGCCGGCGGCGCCGTCCGCCGCGGCAACGTCGTGGTCTACAACGACTTCAACACCGCCACCCCCGGGCGAGCCGTCAACGTCCCCACCCGCTTCGCCCCCGAGGGCGGCGTCTTCCGCGCCCAACAAAACTTCAACACCCCCAACCCCTTCCAGAGCCCCGTTGACGCCGGACCCGCCGCCGTCCTGTCCAACCGCTTCGACACGACCGCCGCCGTTAACCGCCTCGGCGTCGTGCCCACGGCCGACGGCACCGCCCTCTCCGCCGTCACCGCCGACCCCCTCCGCGGCCTCCGCCGCACCGCCCTGCCCACCACTCCCGGAACCTCGGGCAACCCGGTCACGCCCAACCGCCCCGCGCCGGCCGGGTTCGACCGCCCGCCCACGCTCCTCGGCCCCGCCCCCGCCGACGGCCAGCCCACCCTCCCGTCGCTCACCGGCGAGGCCACCACCAACCGCGTCAGCCCCCGCTCGCTCAACCCCGCCGACGCCGGGCCCCTCGGCCCCGCCGACAACCCCGAGCTCGCCGCCCGCCCCCGCTTCGCCGACGCCACCGGCCGGGTCCGCACCACCCTTCAGCTCGGCCAGCTCGCCACCAACGCCGTCGACGCCAACCCCGCCACCATCGAGCAGCGCATCGCCGACATCCAGACCTCGATCTTCGGCAACACCCCCGGAAATATCCCCGGAAACACCCCCGCCGATCCTGGCACCACCGACCCCCTCGCCCGCGCCGCCGACGGCTCGCCGGACCCGTCCCTGACCCCGGGCCGCAACCCCAACGCCCGACCCGCCGGCCCGCCCACCCCCGCGGCCCGCGCGTCGGCCGAGAACTCTTACAACCGCCTGCTCGACGAGATCCGCGAGCAGGCCCGCCAGCGGGCCGACCGCCGCCTCGGCCGCGAGCCCGTCGACGCCGAGGCCCGACCCGACTGGATGAAGGCGCTCCGCGACCCCACCGGCGAGGAGCTCGACGACGCCGAGGAGAACCTCCAGACCACCCTCGAACGCGTCCGCCAGAACCTCCGCGAAGACGCCGCCCAGCGGGCCGCCGCCGCCGCCGCGGACGACCTGCCCGAAGACGCCACCGACGCCGAGCGCCGCCAGGCCGCCGCCTCCCGTGTCAACCAGCTCATCGGCGACCTGTCTTACGACGTGCGCCTCGAGACCCTCGTCGCCGAGCGCGAGGGCCGGCTCAACGAGCTGTTCGCCCAGGCCGAGACCCAGATGGCCGACGGCCAGTTCCTCGCCGCCGAACGCACCTACCGCCAAGTCCGCGTCGAGGCCGTCGGCAACCCCCTCGGCCGCGCCGGGCTCGTCCACGCCCAGCTCGGCGCGGGCATGGTCCGCTCCGCCGCCTTCAACCTCCGCGACCTCTTCGAGAACCACCCCGAGCTCATCGCCACCCGCTACGGCGCCGCCCTCCTGCCGCCCCCCGACCGCCTCGAGTGGCTCCGCGGCGAGCTGCAGCGCATGATCGACAACCAGTCCCGCAGCGTCGAGCCCGGACTCATGCTCGCCTACCTCGGCCACCAGGTCGAGTCCCGCCAGCTGGTCCGCTACGGCCTGGCCATCGCCGAAGAGGCCGCCCCCCTCGACCCCCTCACCCCCGTCCTCCGCCGTATCTGGCTCGGCGAAGGCAACGCCCCCACCGAAACCGATACCCCCGACGCCGGCAAGTAACCCGCCGACCCCATCGGCCCCCGTTTAGCGGGTAACGCGCAGCGTCCCCGGTTCAACCCTCCAGCCCCGCCAACACCGGGTCCAGCGCCTCGCACAGCGTGTGGTACAGCAGCAGGTGCATCTCCTGCACCCGGGCCGTCGTGTCGTGCGGCACGACCAGCTCGACGTCGGCCCGGCCGCGGCACGCCCCCCCGCCCTTGCCGAGAAACGCGACCGTCGACAGGCCGCGGCCTTTCGCGGCGTCGAGGGCTTGCACCACATTGGCCGAGTTGCCCGACGTCGTGAACGCGCAGAGCACGTCGCCCGCGGAGCCCTGCGCGACCACCTGCCGGGCGAAGACTTCTTCGGGGGGGTAGTCGTTGATCAGGGCGGTGAGGATCGAGTGGTCGGCGGTGAGGTCCACGGCCGGGAAGCCGCGGCGTTCGAGGACGTACCGACCCGCGATCTCGGCGGTGAAGTGCGCGGCGTCGCAGGCGCTGCCGCCGTTTCCGCAGCTCAGGACCTTGTGGCCCGACACCAAAGCGTTCTCGATCAGCCGCTGCGCTTCGCCCAGCGCGTCGGCGAGCGCGGGCATCGCGGCCGCCAGCTCCGTGAGCGCGTCGAGGTTGCGGGTCAGCGTCGGGCCGATCTCGCTCACGCCGGGGCCGCCTCTTGGGTTTCGTGGGGTTTCTGCGAACGCTCGTAAGCCTTGCGCAAACCCCACGCGGTCAGCCGCGGGAACGCGGTGCAAAACGCCGCGGCGAAACGGGCGGACCGCATCGGCCAGACCTCGGGCCGGGGCTTCTTGAGCGCCGCGACGATCTTCTTGGCGACGTGCTCCGGGGTCTGCATGAAGAATTCCGGGGGCTCGAGCCGGCCGGCCGACGCCGCGTCGGTGTGGGCCTTCGCGACGTCGAAGAACTCGGTCTTGGTCCCCACCGGGTGGACCGACGTCACGGCGTAGCCCTCGCCCGCCAGCTCGGCCCGCATCGCCTGGGCCAGCAGGTCCTGCGCCGCCTTCGTCGCCGCGTACACCCCCGAGCCCGGCGGGCCCAGCTCGCTGACGCAGGACGAGCACACGAGCAGGTGCCGCAGCCCGTCCGGCGTGTTGCCCAGGTACGGCAGCGCCGCCCGCAGCAGGTGCACCGTCCCGAAGTAGTTGACCTCGAACATCCGCCGGTGCTGCTCCATGGTCAGCTCCATCGCCGGCGCGACCCGCCCGTAGCCCGCGTTGGCGTACACCGCGTCGACCCGGCCTAGCGTCCCGTACGCCTCTTCGACCCACCGCCCCACCGCCGACTCGTCGGCGACGTCGGCCGTGAAAAAATGCGCCCGCCGGTTGAGGTCCGACACCTGCTTCGCCACCGCCTCGAGCTTGTCCGCCCGCCGGGCGCACAGCGACACGTTCATCCCCGCCCACGCGCACGCCAACGCCGTCGCCCGGCCGATGCCCGAGCTGGCCCCCGAGATCAGGATCACCTTGTCCTTGAGCGAACGCGCCATCGCCCACAAGTTTACCGGCAGGGTTGCGACCCCGACGCCCCGGCGTCGCACGGACGCGACGGGCCGGGCCGTACAATGAAGTTCCCGTGACCCGCTTCTGTGAAAGGTAACCCGTGCCCCTGTTCTACCAACGCGCTCTCCCCGTCGTGATCGTCCTCGTCCTCTTGCTGGCCGGCGCGACGCGGTGCGTCAAGATCATCCCCGCCGGCCACGTCGGCGTCGCCACGCTCTTCGGCAGCGTCGTCGATCGGCCGTACGAGGCGGGCTTCCACGTCGTCAACCCGCTGCTGGGCTGGACGCTCTACGACGCCCGGCAGAAGACGCACAAGGAGACCGCGGCCGTGCCGAGCCAGGACCAGCTCTCGACCGACGTGGACGTGTCGGTGCAGTTCCGCATCATCGCGGACCTCGCGCCGTCGATCCTCCGCGAGACGGGCACGGCCGAGCAGGCGATCAACGTGCACCTGATCCCCAAGGTCCGCAGCGTGCTCCGCGAGCAGGGCAAGACCATCCGCCGGGCCGAAGATTTCTTCCTGGAGGAGACGCAGCAGACCCTGCAGACCTCGCTGCAGGCCGAGCTCGAGTCGTTCCTGCAGAGCAAAGGCATCGACGTGACGGACGTTTTGATCCGCGACATCCAGCTGCCGGCCCGACTGATCGCGCAGATCCAGCAGAAGAAGGAGACCGAGCAGCAGGCCGAGCGCCAGAAGGCCGAGCTGATCCGCTTCGAGACCGAGCAGCAGCAACAGGTCGTCCAGGCCAAGGCCCAGCGCGAGGCCGCCCAGGAAGAGGCCGTCCGCCGCCAGCTCATCGCCGACGCCCAGGCGTACGAGATCGAGAAGATCAACGCCGCCGTCGCCCAGAACCCGGCGTACATCCAGCTCCAGTCGCTCGAAGCCCTCAAGGCCATCAGCAAAGACCCCGCGAGCAAGGTCTACTTCCTCGACGGCGACAGCCCCGCCCCCCTGCCCCTGATGAACCTCGGCGAGAACGTCGGCGCCCGGAATTAAATCACCGCGCTTGGGGGAGTCGGTCGGCCGGGATAAAATGGCCTAGTGATGAAACGTTCACGCCCGATCGCCGGCCTGGCCTTGCTCGCCGCCTTGCTCGCCCCGCCGGCCCTGGCCCGGTCACCCGACGACGCCGGGCTCGTCCGCGCCGCCAAGCTCGTTTACGCCAACGGCAAGTCGTCGGTCTGCTTCTCCAGCGACTTCCTCCGCCTGACCGCCGAGCAGACGCACATCCGCGCCCACCCCGAGCTGGCCGAGGTCAAGGCCGAGTCCGGCGGGCTGTTCGACTACGCCTTCGTCGTGATGACCGGCGAGGGCGCGTTCCGCATGCCGCCGGCCCAGCTCGCCAACCTGCGGACGTACCTCGAGTGCGGCGGGTTCGTCATCGCCTCGGCCGGGTGTTCGAACAAGGACTGGAACCACAGCTTCGGCCGGGCGGTCGGGCAGATGTTCCCCGACGCCGAGCTGACCACGCTCGACGCCGCGCACCCGGTGTTCCACACGGTCTTCGACGTGGTGACGAGCAAGTACAAGTCGGGCGGCGCGAAGCTGCCGGAGCTGCGGGCGCTCGAGCTCGACGGCCGGGTGGTCATGATCTGGTCGCCCGACGGGCTCAACGACACCGCCAACGCCGAGCCCCACTGCTGCTGCTGCGGCGGCAACGAGGTCAAGTCGGCGCGGAAGCTGAACGTGAACATCCTGGCGTACGCGTTAACCCATTAAAGCCGCTCCGCTCCGCGGCCTGATGGGCGGCTTCGGGTTTATCATGCTGCCGTCTTCTTTGGAGCGGCGATGTGATTCAGAAACTCCGGCGGATCGTCGAATCCAAGCTCTTCGCCAACGCGATCCTCGGGCTGATCCTTTTTGCCGCGGTACTCGTTGGCGTCGAGACGTACCCGACGGTCATGGACCGCTACGGCAAGCTGCTGCACACGCTCGACGCGATCGTGATCTGGCTGTTCGCGCTCGAGGCGGCGCTGAAGATCGCCGCGGGCGGGAAGAACTGGCACCGCTACTTCCGCGACCCGTGGAACCTCTTCGACTTCACGATCGTGGTGGTCTGCTTCCTGCCGGTGGACGCGCAGTACGCCGCGGTGCTGCGGCTGGCGCGGGTGCTGCGGGCGCTGCGGCTGATCTCGGCGGTGCCGAAGCTGCAGCTGCTCGTCGGCTCGCTGCTGCGGAGCCTGCCGTCGATGGGCTACGTCGGGATGCTGCTGGCGATCATGTTCTACGTCTACGCCGTGCTGGGCGTGTTCCTGTTCCGCGGCAACGACCCGGTGCACTTCCGCAACCTCGAGCTGTCGATGCTCTCGCTGTTCCGCGTGGTGACGCTCGAAGACTGGACCGACATTATGTACATCCAGATGTACGGCTCGGCCAACTACCCGTTCAGCGCGGCGGACCGCGGCCGGTTCACGTTCGACTCGACGGCCCGGCCGTTCGTCGGCGCGTTCTACTTCGTGTCGTTCGTCGCGCTGGGCACGATGGTGATGCTCAACCTGTTCATCGGGGTGATCATCCAGTCGATGGACGAGGCGCAGCGCGAGGCCGAGCAGGCCAAGCGGGTCAAACACATCAACGAGTCGGGCCGGATCAGCGTCGGCGACGAGCTCGCGCTGGTGCAGAAGCAGCTCGCGGCGCTGGCGGACGACCTCGAACGGCTGCAGAAGCGGGCGAACCGCGAGCATGACGGGCGGTGAGCGTTAGAGAACGGGACCGGTCACTTAAGTGACCAGTCCGGGCGCTCTTGATCCGACCTATCGCCGCGACGCGCTGACGCTGTCGGGCCGGGCGTCGATCTGGGCGGTGCCGGTGTAGACCCAGACGGTGTCGGCCCGGCCCTGCACGTTGATCCGCCCGGCGTGGCGGTACGCCCAGTCACGCAGGGCGGCGAGCTTCACCGGCGCCTCGGGCTCGACGCTGCGTTCGGCGCCGGGCGGCAGGCCCCAGACGATCGCCGGGCCGTCGGTGTAGAGCACCAGCCACAGCCGGCCGCGCAGGTCGCGGTGCGACACGTCGTAGGCGGTCACCTGGTCGGCGTAGACCTCGGTCCGCAGTAGCCGTTCGAGGTCGAGCGCGGCGGTGACGTCCGAGCCGGGCCACGGCAGGCCGTAACCTCCGGCCGGCGGGTCGGCGTGGACGCCGGTGATCAGCGGCAGGTGGGCGAACGGCGAGGCCGCGCGGTCCACCGGCCCGTCGAGCCAGACGCCCTTTGCATCGACGACGTGCCCGGCGTCGGGGTTGCCGCGGTCGCGCACCATCGCGGTCGGGGTGCGGTAGTCGGCCGTGACCTCGACGACCCCGCCGGGCCGCCGCCGGACCTGCCGCACCTCGGCGACCCAGGGGCAGGCGTTGCCGTCGCTCAGCGTCGCCGCCGCGTCCCGCAGCCCCCCCCCGTCGAGCGGGTCGGCGGTCAACGCGTGGGCGACCTGCCGCTTGATCTGCGGCCCGATCCCGCCGTCCAGCCACGCCGGGGCGTCGACCAGCAAGACCGACGCCGGCGTCACCGCCGCGCCGCGGGTCCCGGTGACGTACCGCGACAGCGACCGCTCGCCGAGCGCCCAGCCCAGGGCGACGCCCCCGACCAACACGACCCAGCCCAGGAGCTTGAGCCCCGCCAGCGTCCGCCGGGGGTCCCAGCGCTCGGCCGCCCCGCGTCCGCCGCTGGGGCCGACGCGTCGCGTGCAAGGTTTACCACCAAAACCGAAAAACCGGGCCATGAAACGTCTTCCTCCGTTGACCCCTCCGGGGGTATTTCCGTGCGAGTTCCATCCCATCGACCGCCGCCGCAGCGGCCGGCCAAACAAATCCCGCCGGGTCCGATCCGGGGGCGATAACTCGCCCGGGCCCGGTAAAACCGCCTGCCACAGCGCTGCACGACGCCCCCCGTCCGGTGTCCTGTGCCGAACGGCCGCGCCCCCGTAGGTTGGCGTGACGGACGGCGGGGGGTCGATAAGTCTCCGTTACGCCGTGTCCGTCTCAACGCCCCGTTTCCCTGAACCCTGGAGCCGTCGTGCGAACTCCGAACCCCGCGTTTTTTGCCGCGTCGCTATTGACCGTCTTGCTGTGCGGCCCGGCGGGCCCCGCCGCGGGCGAGACGGTCGAGTACCTCGTCGAGGGCCAACTCGGCAGCCTCGCCGTGCCCCCGCCGCAAGACGGCGGCACGTTCGCGCTGCGGCTGTCGTTCGACGAGCCGACGATCCCCGACCCCGACCTCTCCCGCGACACGCTGGGCAACACCGGCTTCCTCGCCGACGTCTGGTCGCTCGACCTCTTCCCCGCCGCCGACGGCCCGGCCGGCCGCGTCGACTCCGACGCCCGCCCCGACGCCCTGGGCTACGTCCTGTTCACCGGCGACCTCACCGGCTTCGATTCCGCCATCACCTTCGTCGAGCTCGCCGTCGAAGACGCGTCCGGCCAAACGCTGGTCCGCACCACGTTCCTCGCCGACTCCCTCGTCGCCCCGCAGTTCACCAACGACCTCGCCGACCTGACCGCCGACCTGGCGTACCTCGACGGCGGCGTGTCCGACGACGCGGCCGGCGAAGCGTTCGACGTGCCGTCCGCCACGCTGACCGTCCGCCGCCTCGACGACAACCCGTCGGCCGCGCCCGGTACCGCGGCCAGCGTCGTGCCCTCTCCCACGGCCGTCGGCGGCGGCCTGATGCTGATGTTCGGCCTGCTCGCCCGGCGACGCCGCGCTACGGTCTAACCGTCGCCGTCCGGGGGGGCCGCGCGGCGGACCAAATGATCGACCAGCGCCGGCAGCGTCCGCCCCGCCCGGGCCGCGGCCATCGGCAGCAGCGAGTGGTCCGTGAACCCCGGCAGCGTGTTGACCTCGATCACCCACGGCCGGTCGTCGCCGTCCAGAAACAGATCGACCCGCGCCAGGTGCCGGCACCCCAACGCGGCAAACGTCGCCGTCGCCAGCTCCCGCAACGCGGTCTCCAACGCCGGCGCCACCGCGTCGAACAGGTAGCGGGTGTCGTCGCGTTCGTACTTCGCGGCGTAGTCGTAGAACTCCGTCGCCGGCACGATCCGGATCGACGGCAGGGCTCGCGGTTGGCCCGCCGCTTCTTCGACCACGCCGACGGTCATCTCCCGCCCCGCGACGAACCGCTCGACCAGCAGTTGCGGGTTGCGGGTGATCAGGTCCCGGTACGCCGCGTCGCGGGCCGCCGGGTCATGAGCCATGACCAAGTCGATGCTCGACCCGTCGTCCACGGGCTTGAGCACCACCGGCGGGTCGAGCGTTGGCGGCCGGTCCGCGTCGACCACCTCGAACGCCGGCGTCGGCAGATCGTGTTCCCGCAGCACCCGCTTGGTCGCCGCCTTGTCGCAGCAGAGCCGCGCCGCCGCGGCCCGGCAGCCGACGTAAGCCAGGCCCCGCTCGTCCAGCAACGCCTGGGCCCCGCCGCCCTCGCCCCACCGGCCGTGGAACACCGGGAAGACCACACCCGACCCGCCGCGCGTCCAAGCACCGAACTCGTCGAGCGCGGCCGTGTCGCCCGGCGACAGGTCGCGCGGCCTCACCTCGTGCCCCGCCTCGCGCAGCGCCGCCGCGACCCGTGCCCCGGACTTCAGCGACACCGGCCGCTCGCGGTCCGGCCCGCCGGCGAGCACCATCACCTTCATCGCGTCGCCCCCGTTTTTAGTTCTCGTACGCCGCGAGGTCGAACCCCGTCCGCCGGGCCAGCGCCTCGAGCGACAGCGGGTTCGGCGTGTCGAGGTCGGCCAGCGCGAAGTCGGCGTTGACCGACGCGCCGCCGGCGAGTACCCGCTCGTAGCCGCTCCGCGTCAGCGGGTCGAAGCGGTCGGCGACGAACAACGCGAGGGCCGGGCCGCCCTGCGCATCCGGTACGGGCACCACCGCCAATCGTGCCGCGATCGGCCGGTCTTCCAACTCGCCCGACGGGTTTTCCATCGCCTCGACCACCGCGAACGCCGCGTCGACGAACGCCCGGCTCGGCCCGACGTTCAGCACCGCCGGCGGCTCGCCCGCCGTCCGCGGGTCCACCTTCTGGAAAGGCAGCGTCTGGCTCGCCGTAGCGCCGCCCGCCTCGGCCGCGGCGTCCAGCCCCTCCTCGATCACCCGCGTCCGCCAGGCGTCGGCCTGCGCCACCAGCTGCTCGTAGCCCGCCTTGGCTTTCGCGTCGGCGATCACTTGCTCACGCACCTCGTCGAGCGACGCCGGGGGGTGCGTCGGCTCGGCCGCGCTGAGCCGGAAGAAGTACCGCTCGCCTCCGAAGCCCCGCAGCGGCCGGCTCGCCACGCCGACCTGCGACCGCACGCTCCGCATGACTGTGTCGGGGTTGTCGGCCAACTGCCGGGTCGAAGCGACGTACTGCGCAAACGACACGCCGCCGTCGCCCAGCGCCGACCGCCCGATGCCCGGCAGCGACGACAGCTCGTCGACGGCGGTCCAGTCCGAGGCGTCGGCCGTGAGGTTGACCTCGACGCCGTGCCCGTCCCGCACCGCCGCGGCGACCGCTTCCCACGGCAGCGGCTCGTAGCCTTCACCAAGGTCGTAGTACCCGCCGCTCTCGTCGAGCCCGCGCAGCGACTCGGCCAGCACGCCTTGGGCCGTCGCCACGACGCGGCCCATCAGCCGCTCGGCCTCGCGGTCGGTCAGCTCGTCGGTCAGCGCCCGCACCGCCTCGGGCGTCGGCATGTCGGGGGCGTTGCCCTCTTCGTCGGCGAAGCGCTGCGGGTTGGCGCGGTAGGCGTCGAGCACGTCGAGGTACTCGACCGCGATTTGCGACCGCACGGCGTCCATCGGGATTTCGAGGTACGTCAGCCGGACGCGGTCGGGGTACCGGTAGCCGAACGGGAACGGCTCGCCCTCCCCCGGGAGGGTGTCCTTGTACGTCTCGAACAGCTCGGCGAGTTTTTCTTCGCTCGGCTCGGGCGCGGCGTCGAGGTCGGGGCGGACCAGGGCGACGCGGCCCTCCAGGCTGGCGTAGTTGTCGCGGATGAAGTGCCGCAGCATCGGGCCGCTGAGCCGGCGGGTGCCGCTGGCGAACGCGGCGGCCTCGGGCAGCAGACGCTGCATCATGAGCTGTTGGAACTCGGGGGGTACGGTCTGGAGCCCGCGTTGGATGTACTCGCCGAAGCGTTGCAGCCGGCCGATGGCGAGCGAGGGCGACGCGCCGCGGGGGTCGCGGTAGGCCGTGCCCGTCACCAGCTGGCGGTACTGCTCGGAGACCAGCCAGGCGCGGGCTGCCTCGCGGATCGCCGCGACGGTGGTCCGCTGCCGCTGCGCCAGCCCGGCCAGCTCCTCGGGGCTGATCCCCGCCGCCTCGAACGCCCGCTCCACCTCCGGGTCGCTGGCGTACAGCCCCATCGCCCGGGCGTCGGCCGCGATCATCAGCCAGCCCAGGTCGTCGCGGGTGATCAGCCCGTCGCCGAACAGCGGCAACGCCCCGAGCATGCGGACCTGGCCCCCGGCGTTGATCAACTGGGCCCGGACCACCTTCTGCCCGTGCATCGTGCCCAGCCGCTCCTTCAGCGGGTTGGGGCCGAACATCTGCACGGCCTGCGGGATCAGGAACGCGACCATCAGCACGCACCCGCCCACGACGAGGATGATCTTGTTGTAAACACGGAAGAACTTGAACACGGCCGGGCTCCGGGCGGCGGACAAAATGAAGCGAGCCAGTATACCCCCCGGAAGTTTTCACCCCACGGCCCGACCCGCGGCGGGGATTAGTTGAAAGCGAAAGACCGCCCCAGGTCCTCGGCCCCCTGCGGGATCAGGCTAATGCCGACGGTCTGCTCGTCGTCGATCTCGTCGAACCCGACGGTGATCCGCAGGGTCCACTGCGGCAGCCGGCGGTCGACGACCAGGTCGATCTGACGCGAGTCGTCCTCGGCGAAGTCGAGCGTCTGGCGGAAGCCGACGCGGTACTTGGTCGTCAGCTCGTAGCCGAAGCCCCAGGTCAGCAGCCGGCTGCCGAGCACGTCGATCTCTTCGTAGGCCAGGAACGAATTGAGCCGGGGCGAGTGCTCGAGCGTCGCGCCAAGGCGCCACTGCGCGACGCGGTCGGACTCGAGGCTGTGGGTCAGCTGCCCGGCCACCCCGAGCGTGTCGGTGACCATCCACAAGAGTTCGGTGTAGAGGTGGTCGCCGCCGACGCTGTACTCGGGGCGGTAGTCGAAGAAGCGGGGCAGCTCGGCGTCGACCTCGGCGTCGTCGGCCCGCAGCACCAGGTCGGTCTGCCAGGTGATCCAGTCGACGGTGCGCCACCGACCCGCGCCGCCGCGGCGGGTCTGCCAGGTGTTGTTGATCCCGAGGCGGACGCCCGCGCCGTCGGACAGCGACTCGACGCCGCGGTCGTACTCGGGCAGGTCGTTGGCATCCAGCGTCGAGCCGTTGAGAAAGAGCGTCGCGGTGGGCTCGACGACGTGACGCAGCCCGTCGAGGTCCAGCAGGTTCGATGACACTTCCGGATCGAGCCGGGAGAGCTCGGTGCCGACGCGCAGGCCGGCCTCGCCCCAGAGGCGGACGCGGTCGTCGTTGCCGCCGTTGAACTCCGCGAAGTCGTCGTCGTAGGCCGTGAACCGCCCGACGACGTAGGGCGACACGTCGATCGGCCCGGCGGCGAGGGGCATGACCAATTCCTGTCGGCTGTCGAGGCGGCGTCGGCTCTGCAGCGGCACGTTGAGGTCGGACAGCCGGTCGCGGAAGCTCACGTCGGCGTCGATCCCGAAGAACCGCTGCGACAGCGTGTCGTCGAAGCCGCGGTCTTCCGGCGCGTCGTCGCCCGGCTGGATACGGACCTGCGACAGGCGGTTCTCGCTGTACCACGTCAGCCGGCCGTCGAGCAGTTCGCCGCCGATCACGCGGTGGCTCAGCTCGGGGTAGCGCTCGACCGTGTAGCCGCGGGCCTGCAAGCGGTCGAGCCGCTCGGTGAAAACCGAGAGGTTGGTCGTCGCAACCAGGTCGATCGCCTGATCGGGCTCGCGCCAGCGCAGGTTGGCGGCGGTCTCGTAGGGTTGGCCGGCCGCGGCCTCGCGGGGGTAGAACGCTTCGAGGAACGTGGGGTCCGAGACGTAAGCGCCCTCGAGCGTGACCTCGAAGTTCTGCGGCAACACCTCGCGGTGCTGGACACGGGCGACGCCGCGGAGCTCGTCTTCCTGGTTGACGGTCCGGCCGCCGATCTCGTCCTCGCCGCTGTCGTCGAGCAGCAGGTACCCCCGGAAATCGCCGTACTGGTCGTTCGTGTCATACCGCCCCGAGACGCCGAGCCCGGGGCCGTGCTCGCCGAGGTAGTCGATCTGGGCCGCCGCGTCGACGCCCTCGGGCCGGGCCCGCCCGAGCAGGGCGAAGAGGTCCCAGTTGGTCTGGACCTCGACGCCGTCGTCCGAGGAGTAGTCGGCGTTGACGCTGCGCAGCGGCGTGTCCCGGCCCGCGCCCTGCAGCCTCGGCAGGTAAAACACCGGTGTCTCGCCGACGCGGAGGGTCGCGTCCTCGGCGGCGAAGAACTGGCCGACCTGCCCGTCCCGCCGGCGGAACTGCGACAGCGTCAGCTCGCCCGCGCCGATCGAGAAGTGAGGCTTCGCAAACGCGCTGGTGGTCAGCCGGGCGTCGGTCGCGGCGAAGTCGCTGGCCGTCGTCTGCCGCACCTCGGCCGCCCGCAGGTACAGCGGCACCCGCCGGCGCACGTCGTAGGTGAACAGCACCGCGTCCAGCAGCGTCGCGCGGTCCCGCGCCAGGTCGTAGAACACCCGCGGGGCGCGGACGGTGTACTGCCCGTCGCTGATCACCGCGTTGTCTTCGAGGTACACGCCCCGCAGGGCCCCGGCGTCGAGCTGTCCCCCGGAAGTGAAGCCCTCCGTCAACGAACCGCCGCTTCCGGGGACGCTTCCGGGGGCGTCGCTTCCGGGGGCGTCGCTTCCGGGGGCGTTGTGGTCCACAAACACCACGACCCGCTCGGCCCGCAGCGTGACGACGCGGTCGGAAGCGAAGTCCTCGAACACCAGCCGGACGTCGCCGACCAGCGACACGGCCGTCTCGTCTTCGCCGATCTGGGCCGACCAGCGGTCCATCGAATAGGCGACCACCCCACGGACCGGCAGCACGCTCGGCGGCGGGGCGTCTGCCTGGAGGTCTGCATCGTCGGCCGCCAAGGGATCAACTTCCGGGGGCACCCCCGGGCGGGCCCCGAAGAGCCGACGCTGCTCCGCGGCGATCTGCTGGCGTCGGCGTTCCCGGCGGATCGCGACCGACTCGGGCAGACCTTCGGCGGGTTCCACGCGGAGGCCCGGCCGGCCGACCGCGGCGCGCCGCGCCGCGATGCGTTCGTTGGCCCGGTCGATCAACAAGTCGGCGAGTGGCGTGTCGCGTTGGATCAGTTGCCCGGGCTGGTCGAGCCGGATCGGGCCGGTGGTCGCGGCGGTGACGAGCAGGCCCGGCGTGTCGGTGGCCCCGTCACGCGGAGCCCCCGGAACGGCCAGCCCCGCCCGGGCCGCGGCGTCGCCGATCGACCGGGCGTCGAGCACGAACGCCGCGAGGTGGCGGACCGGGGTGCCGTCCACGGTTTCGGTCTCGATGCGGACCACGGCCGCAGACCCGCGAAACCCGTAGGCCCCGACGCGGACCTCGGCGTCGCCGTCGAGCCGCAGCACCCGCGCCTCGCCGTCCCGCCACGCGGTGACGACGTCGGCCGTGAGCGACACGGGGAAGTCCACGAGCGGGTCGGCGAACGGGGCATCGACCGACGCGGGCGGCAACGTGGAAGCGTTGGCCGCGAACATAACGAGCAGCGGGACGACGAGATGCTTGAAGAGTTGCGGCACTGTTTTTTGTTAGCTGCGACGGAACGCGTCGCTGACCCTTGACCGCGGATACGCGCCAGCGGGGCGTAGCCCCGCGGCTATTTTTTCCTCACGCCGCGGGACCGAGCGGCCGCAGCCGCGGGCTGAGCACCACGATCTGCCAGAAGTCGACCGTGCTGAGCTTGAAGTGGTACAGCACCCGCAGCCCGACGCCGTCGAGGCATTCTTCGAGCGACAGGTCGCTGCGCCAGCCGAGCTTCACGAACAGCGGGTTGAACGTCCGCTCGCACCAGCCGACCACCGGCAGCGTCGAGCGGAAGTGGTTGAGCACGACGATCCGCCCGTCGGGTTTGACCAGCCGCTTGGCCTCGCGGAGCAGGCGGTTGGGTTGGCTCACGACGCTGATCGTGTGGCTGATGACGACGTGGTCGAAGCTGTGATCGGCGAACGGGGTCTGCAGCGCGTTAGCGCGCAGCAGGTTGACGTGGGCGAGGTTTTTTTCGCGGGCCTTGTCGACGGCCTTGCCGAGCATGCCGGCCGAGAGGTCGACGCCGACGACCGCGACGTCGCCGGGGTAGTGCTCCAGCGTCATGCCGGTGCCGACGCCCAGGTCCAGCACGCGGTCGCCCGGCCGGTGGCGGAGCTGCTCGAGGGCCCGGCGCTGCCGGCGGCGGACCAGCCGGCCGAAGCTGTGGTCGTACACCCGGGCCCACAGGTCATACAGCCGGCCGGTGGTCGGCTCGGCCATCAAGGCGTTGGTTCGGGGCTTCGGTGGTAACGGTTCGGTGTCGCTCATCCCTGGGCCGGCAAGATACCAAGTCTGGCGGGCCGCCCTATGATCCCGACGCGATGAAATTGACCGTCAACGGAGAGACCAAAGACGTCGCCGCGACGCGGCTGGACGAACTGCTCGGCGAGCTCGGCCTCACCGGCCAGGCCGTGGCGGTCGAGCTGAACCGCCAGGTCGTGCCGAAGTCCGCCCACGCGGACACGCCGCTGGCCGAGGGCGACGCGGTGGAGCTGGTTACACTGGTCGGGGGCGGGTGAGATAATAAAGCTGGCTGGTTTCATAACAGGAGCCTGAAAATGAGTGCCAAAGAGGTGTTGCGACAACTGACCGCCCAGCCTTTCCAACCATTCGTTGTGGTCACCAGCGACAGGAGCCGGCATGAAATCCGTCACCCGGAAAACGCTCGCGTGATCGAAGGCGGGCTCTTGTTTATTTTCCGGCCGTCCAATGATCCGGAGGCGCAGTCCGAACTACCGATCACGCTAAGCCTGCTGCACGTCACCACGCTCGATCCGCTTCGCGAATCCGCCGCCTGATGTCCGCCGCTTCCCCCACGATCACCCCGGAACACGCCCCGGATCACCCCCCGCTCGTGGTGGCGGGTAAAACCCTTGGGTCGCGCCTGATCGTCGGCACGGGCAAGTACGCCGACTACGAGCAGATGAATGCCGCGCTGGACGCTTCGGGCGCGTCCGTGGTCACGGTCGCCGTCCGGCGAGAGCGGCTGCTGGACGACCGCGGGCGTTCGCTGCTGGATTTCCTTGACACCGACCGCTACACGGTGCTGCCCAACACGGCCGGGTGCTTCACGGCCGAGGACGCGGTGCGGGTCGCCCGTCTGGGCCGGGAGCTGCTGGACCAGCTCGGCAACGCGGGGAGGGACTGGGTGAAGCTCGAGGTCCTACACGACAAGAAGACGCTGCTGCCCGACCCGGTCGGGACGCTGGAGGCGACGAAGCAGTTGGTGGCCGACGGCTTCGCGGTCCTGGTCTACACGTCGGACGACCCGGTGATGGCGGTGAAGCTGCGGGACGCGGGGGCGGCGAGCGTGATGCCCGCCGGCTCGCCGATCGGCAGCGGCCGGGGCGTGATCAACGCCAACAGCATCTCGATCATCCTCGAGCTCTTGAAGGACCCCGAGGCCGGGGGTGATCCGAGCTACCCGGTGATCCTCGACGCGGGCGTCGGCACCGCCAGCGACGTGACGGTCGCGATGGAGCTCGGGGCCGACGGCGTGTTGCTGAACACCGGCATCGCGCACGCCAAAGACCCCGTCGCGATGGCCCACGCCATGCGGCACGCGCTCGAGGCCGGCCGGCTCGCCCACGGCGCGGGCCGGATCCCGGTCAAACGCTACGCCACCGCCAGCTCGCCCTGGGCCGGCGTGATCAGCCACATCCCCGGGGAATAGATCACCTGACGGCCGCCACCCGGCCGTATCATTCACCGCGGACCGAATAACCCACTGAACCCACCCGAGGAGGTCTCGCCATGGTTCTTCCCGTTACGAAACGTCTCGGCACGTCGGCGTTCGCGTTCGCCTGCGCCCTGGCCCCCGCGGCGTCGGCCCAGTTCCAGACCAACTACTTCGACGACTTCTCGATCGATCCCCTGGACGGGCGGTGGACCTACGTCGATCTCCCCGACCCGAACGATCCCGACCGGCTCCGGCTGTCGTGGGTGCCCACCGCGCAGCAGATCGGCGTGCTGACCAACTCCCGCAACACCGAGATCGAACCCTCGGCCCGGGCGTTCAGCACCGAGCCGTTCCGCCTGCGGACCGACCTCGACTTCCAGGTCCGGGCCCGCACCGTGGGCCTCAAGCCGCTGCCGCTGTCGCCGGACACGTTCTTCATGTCCGCCGGGGTCTCGCCCGTCGGGGACCCGGGCCGGGCGATCGAGCTGGCGCTGGGCGGGAACACGGCCACGGTGGGCGGGCTGCCGATCTTCGGCCTCAACGGCCGGGGCTTCACCGGCGGCGTGCCGACCGACTTCTACGTCTCCGAATTCTCTCAGGACCCGGTCCCGCCCACCAGCGCGGTCACGGACCTCTACCTCTCGTACGACGCGTCGGAAGACGAGCTCTACCTCAGCGACACGGGCTTCGGCCCGGCCGAGGCCAAGGGCACGGCCACGGACGTGATCCGCAACCCGTCCGGCTGGAACGCCGCGGAGCTAGACGTCTACGTCGGGGCCCGCGGCCTGCCGATCGACTCGACCGTCGATCCGGGCTTCAACGCCGGCGAGGGCGGACGCTGGGAAGAGGTCGAGGTTAGCGGCACGGCCCTGCTCTTCGGCACCGACATCCGGGAGTGGATCGAGTTCGACCCGTTTGACCCAACCGGCGGGCTGATCCGCTTCGAGGACGCGGTGCAGGTGATCAACACCGGGTGGCAGGGCTACACCCTGGATGTCGACGGGTTCGAGCTCGTCGGGGAAGACGCCGCCCTGTTCGGGGTCGAGGGGTTTACGCCGACCCAGCTGCTCAAAGAGTCGCTGGAGGTCGGGGCCGCCGCGGTATCCGATGACTCGGCCGCGACGGACCGGCTGGCGGTGGACCTGACGTTTGCGGGTGCGCCCGAGCCGGGGGTCTACACCGCGACGCTGGTGTTCGACACCAGCCAAGGGGCGCTGCCGATCGACCTGCGGCTGACGGTGCCCGAGCCGGGCCTGCTCGGCGTGCTGCCGGCGGCCGTCTGGGGCCTCTCGGCCCGGCGGCGGCGGGTCCGATAGCCGGGCCGACGCTTGTGTCGCGGCGGGCGGGGCGACGCCGATAAAATCTCGCGATGTTTCGCGCGCTGACCAACCGGGCCGGGGTGTGGCTGCTGGCGGCGGTGACGGCGACGGCCGGCTGCGCCGACAAGCTGCTCGTCACCTCCGAGCCGAGCGGGGCGATGGTGAGCGTGGTGGACGACCGGGGCCGGTTGATCGTCGCCGGCCCGTCGCCGCTGCTCGCCGAGCTGTCGCTGCCCGAAGACTCGGACACCGAGTACGCGATCGAGGTCCAGCCGACGACGCTGCAGGCCGAGCGGTTCCTGCCGGCGTCGCGCACGCTCGATGCCGCCGATTACTTCCGGCTTCCGGGGGGCGACGACGGGGTGCCGGTGCTGGCGTTCACGCTGACCGAGAAGGACTACGTCAACCTGCCGCAGGTCGAGGTGATGCTCACGCCGCGGGGGCAGTGGGTCGGCGTGCTGAGCCGCGGGCGTTCTTACAAAGACGTGACCGAAGCGGGCGGCGCGGTGCCGGCCCTGGTGGTGGACTTCGGCGACAACCGCGGGCTGCAGGGCTTCGCGATCTCGCCCGACGGCGAGCGGATCATCTACGCCGAGGCGGTCTACGACCGGGCGGTCGCCCTGCCCGGCGGGCCGCTGTCCGTCGAGACCCCGCGCGTGTTCAACCTCAAGGGCGCCAACCTCCGCGGCATCAACATCGTCGGCGGCGGCGTGCAGCACATCACTACCGAGGACTTCCGCGACCTGTTCCCGACCTTCTCGGCCGACGGCGAGCGGATCCTGTTCTCGTCCAACCGCCGCGGCGAGCTGGCGGGCATCCTCGGCATCCGCGCCAACGGCCGGTCCGGCATCTCCGACATCTACGTCAACCACCGCAACGGCCTGGTCGTCCAGCCGACCTCCGCCGGCGACGGCACGATCGCCTTCGCCGTCGTCACCCTCGACCCGTCCGGCAACGCCGTGACCGACACCCAGGTCTGGACCCACTACGGCCCGAACGAGTTCCCGACCCAGATCACCCGCGGACACTCGCCCGCCATCGCGCCCGACGGCTCGGCGATCGCCTACATCAACCCCGACGACGGCAACCTCTGGGTCGTCGGCCCCGACGGCAGCAACCGCGTCCAGCTCACCAGCGGCGCGACCGACGTGATGCGCCGCTACCGCGCCGCCCTCGAGCCCGCCGAGCGCCCGCTCTTCGACGCCGACCGCGCCGCCGACCGCCTCGCCGTCGCCCCGTTCCGCGACCCGTCGTGGTCCCCCGACGGCCGCTGGGTCCTCTACACCGCCATGGAGGGCAGCGACCCCACCGGCCGGCCCAACGAAGACGTCTGGATGATCCGACCCGACGGCACGGATAAACAACAGCTCACCACCAACGGCAGCGCCGACCGCCACCCGCTCATGGCCCCCGACGGCCGCAGCATCTACTTCCTCTCCAACCGCGGCGAGAGCTGGGGCATCTGGCGCATCCCGTTCGGCGACGTGGATTGACCCCCGGAATCTGGCCCCGCTAGAACAACACCGTCGGGCGGGCGACCAGCACCGCCGCAACCAGCGCGAGCAGCCCGCCCCGCACCCAACGGAGCCAGGCCCCCCGGGGAGCCACCGCCGCCTCGACCCCCGTCGCCACGACCAGCCCCAACGCCAGCAGCGCGACCCACCGCATCGCCCGGCCGTCCATCACCGCGTCCCGCCCCCCCGCCGCCAGCGCCGCCTCCCGCTGACGCCGCTGCATCTCCTCCTCCACCGCCTCGGCCGACACCCCCGTCGCGATCAACGCCTCGATCGCCGCCAGCCCGTTGGCGTCTTGCGCCGCCATCTGCCGCGACACCTCCGCCCCCCCGAACAGCCCGGCGTACGCCGCCGGCGCGACCCGCCCCAGCACCGCCGGCCCCAGCAACACCCCGACCAGTAACCCCCCCGCGATCAGGTACATGTCGGCGATCCCGAGATGACGCGGAGCTTGTGGCACAACAGAACTATAGAAATCCCCTCCACACCATACCCGTTGGGTTCTGATTGCCTTGACGGGGTGTCGGGGCGAAGCCCTGACCGCCCGCCGCGTAGGCGCTACGCGTCAACACCTCCCCGATATCATCCACGTTCTATGCCCGTCGAACGCATCGTCTCGGCAACCCTTACCGACCCCACGGAAGAGACGTTCAACCTCTCGCTCCGCCCCCGGAATCTGGACGACTACGTGGGCCAACCTTCCCTCGTGGAGAAGCTGCGGATCACCCTCGCCGCCGTGAAGCAGCGCGGCGAGCCCATGGAACACGTCCTGCTCCACGGCCCACCGGGCCTCGGCAAGACCACCCTCTCCCACATCATCGCCCACGAGATGGGCACCCACGCCACCGTCACCGCCGGCCCCGCCCTGACCAAGGGCGGCGACCTCGTCGGCACGCTCACCAAGCTCCAGCGCGGCGACGTGCTGTTCATCGACGAAATCCACCGCCTGCCCGCCGCCGTCGAAGAGTTCATCTACCCGGCGATGGAAGACTTCAAGATCGACTTCACGATCGACACCGGCATGCACGCCAAGACGATCCCGATCACGCTCAAGCCCTTCACGCTGATCGGCGCGACCACGCGGGCTGGTCTGCTCAGCGGCCCGATGCGCTCCCGCTTCGGCATCACTCACAACCTGGAGTTTTATTCGGAAGGCGACCTCCTGAAGATCCTCCAACGCAGCGCGAGTCTCCTCGGCGTCCACGCCGACGCTGAACGTAGTGAAGCGTCTGGTACCGCACTACAAACCATCGCCGCCCGCTCCCGCGGCACGCCGCGGATCGCCAACCGCCTGCTCCGCCGCGTCCGCGACTACGCCCAGGTCAAGGCCGACGGCCGGCTCACCCCCGCCGTCGTCGACGAGGCGCTGAAACTCGAAGGCGTGGACGCGATCGGGCTCGACGAGATCGACCGCAAGTACCTGTCGGTCATCGGCACGACCTACGAGGGCGGGCCGGTCGGGCTCGAAGCGGTCGCCGCGACGCTGGGCGAGGACGCGGGCACGCTGGATTCGATGGTCGAGCCGTACCTGCTGCAGATCGGCTTCCTGGCGCGGACCCGCAAGGGCCGGACGCTGACGCGGGCCGGGGCGCAGCATGTCGGCGTGGCGTATCGTGACGCCGACGAGGCGTTGTTCGAGACTTGAACCGTCAGACGGGAGGTCGGCATGCGGGACACGATCGGTTACGGGTTGTTGGGGGTATTGGCGTGGACGGCCGTGGGCTGCGCTTCGCCGCGAGGCGTGGCCCCGACCCCGCCCGAGCGGGTGCTGGCGGAGCGTTACGGCTTCTCGGGCTGGGGCGAGATCGAATCGATCCGCTACACGTTCAACGTCGAGCTGCCGGGCCGCGACGAGCCGATCGTCCGCGGCTGGCAGTGGCAGACGAAAACGGGCGAGGTCGAGCGGGTGACACGGCGTAACGAGTACGACCTGGACGTCATGATTTTCAACCTCAACAAAAAGCAAGACCTCAAGGTCGGAGAGCAGAATCAGGCGCACCAGCAGTTCATCAACGACAGCTACTGGCTGTTGTTCCCGTTCCAACTCGTGTGGTCCAACCCGACGGTGACCGAAGCGGGTCTCCGGCCGTTGCCGATCGGCGAGGGCACGGGGCGGAAGCTCACTGCCCAGTGGCCGGCCGAGGGTGGGTACACGCCGGGCGACGCGTACGACCTGTACCTCGGCGGCGACGGGCTGATCCGGGATTGGGTCTTCCGTCGCGGCGGGGCCGAGGGCGGCGGCCGGGCGGCGACGTGGGAAGATCACCGGCAACTCGGGCCGATCGTGGTGAGTTTGGAACACCGGGGGCCGGCCCCCGGAAGTGGGGAGTCGGGCTTCCGGCTGTGGTTTACGGGGGTCGAGGCAACACTGGCCGACGGGACGGTGGTCGCGGCGGGGGCGATGGGCGGTGAGTGATTCGCGGTGGCGGGTTGCGGTTTGGGGCGTGTGTTTTTTCGCGTGCTGCGCTAAGCCGCAAGCGGCTTACGCGGAAGCCGTCGCCTACGGGCCGATGGTCGAGGTCGGGCGGCTGCAGGACGCGCGGATCGACGAGTCGAGCGGGGTGGCGGCTTCGCGGGTAGCTGAGGGGCAGTTCTGGACGCACAACGACTCGGGCGGGGAGGCCCGGCTGTTTCGGTTCGACCGCGGCGGGGAGACCACCGCGGTCGTGCGGCTGGATGCGCCGCGGCCGCGGGACTACGAAGACTTGGCGTCGTTCGTGTGGAACGGCCGGCCGTGGCTGCTGGTGGCGGACGTCGGCGACAACCAAGCGGTGCACGACTTCGTGACGCTGTGGATGCTGCCCGAGCCCGACGGGACCCGGCGATCAGAGGCGGTCCGCGTCGATGTGCGGTACGCCGACGGGCCGCGGGACTGCGAGGCGGTGGCGGTGGACCCGGTGCGGGGGCAGGTGCTGCTGATCTCCAAGGTCGACCCCCGGAAAGTGCTGCGGGGCGGGGGCGAGCCGGTGGCGGCGGCGTACGGGTTCGACCTGCGCGACGCGCTGCGGCGACTGCGGGACGGGGGCGGGGACGCCGGACCGCTGGTCGTGCCGCGGCTGGCGGTGCTGCCGCTGGCGATCGCGACGGGGGCGGACGTGTCGCCCGACGGCCGGCGGTGCGTGGTGCTGACCTACGGCGACGCGTGGGTGTTCACACGGGGCGAAGAGCAGACCTGGGCCGAGGCGTTTGCGGTGCCGCCGACGCGGGTGCCGCTGGGGCCGCGCGGCCAGAGCGAGGCCGTCGCGTTCGCGGCCGACGGTCGGACGCTGGTGGTCACGACCGAGGGGGTGAACCGGCCGTGGTGGGAGGTTCGGCCCGCGGAGCCGACCGATTAAACCGACACCGCGTAGCTGACCACGAGGTAGGCGACGTACATCGCCAGCAGGGGGACGCCCATCCAGCGGGAGAAGTGGCCGACAGCCGCGGCGCGGTAGATGCACCCCCGGAAGAACAGCAGCATCGCGAGCATGGTGGGAATGAGCACCAGCAGGATGACGGCCGGGAGGTTCGCGGCGGGGTCGATCAGCGGCAGCTCGGCGGCGCACGCCGAGACACCGATGACGAACAGCACGTTGAGGATGTCGGCCCCGATGACGTTGCCCACCAGCAGCTCGGGGTGTCCCTTGCGGATGGCGGTGAGCCCGGTGACGAGCTCGGGGAGGCTGGTGCCCAGGGCGACGATGGTCGAGGCGATCACGGCGTCGGGGACGTTCCACCGCTCGGCGACGATCGTGACCGACCCGACGAGCAGGTCACCCGAGGCGATGACCAGCGCGAGGCCGACGAGCCCGATGCCGAACAGGAACCCGAGGCCGTGGCCCGCGGTGTCGTGCTTCGTGTCGGCGTGGAGTGTGCCGTCGGGCTCTTCGGCGACGTGCGGCTCGCCGCTGGGGTGCTGCTTGGCCCACTTCACCGAAATCACGAGGTAGCCGACCAGCAGCGCAACGAACCCGACGCCGGCGACACGGGGGATCGTGGCGTCGTTGCCCTGCACGGCCCAGAGGAAATAGCACAACGCCGCGAGGATGACCGCGCTGCCGAGCTGGACCCAGCCCTGGCGGGAGAGGACGAACTTGTCGGCGGGCAGGCGGGTCATGACGCAGCCGAGCCCGAAGATCAGCCCGGTGTCGGCGATGATCGAGCCGATGCCGTTGCCCAGCGCCAGGCCCGGGTCGCCCGCGAACGCGGCGAGGACACTGACGGCACACTCGGGGCTGGTGGTGCCCAGCGAGACGATCGTCGCGCCGACGACGACCTCGGGCATGCCGAGTTTCTTGGCGATCCCCGCGGCGCCTTCGACGAGCCAGTCGGCGCCCTTGATCACGACCACCATCGCGGCGGCGGCCAGCAGCAGCAGGACCAGCGTCGACCGACCGCCGAGCCAGTCCTCCGCCGCCTGCGGCATGAGCGAAGCGAGGGTGGACACGGTCGGAACGGCGGTCATGCGGCGGATGATATCAACGGGCCCGGTCGGCACGTGTCGCAAGGTTGAACCGCGGCGGGGGATCGGTCGATATAGATGAGTCGTCGTCGGCTTGGGTTACACTCCGCCGGCCGCTTACCCGCCGAGGCCCCGCGTGAACCCGCAGACCAAGAAGCATCTGTTCACCGCGCTGCGGGTGCTGGTCATCGCGGCCGGGGTGGGGTACATCCTTTACATCACGAACTGGAGCGACGACCCGGAGACCGGGGCCGAGGGGATGGTGACGCTGCTGCGGCGGGCGGACTGGGGCTGGCTGCTGGGCGGGCTGGCGGTGATCGGGCTGGTGTTCCCGCTGCAGACGCTGCGTTGGTACGCGCTGCTGCGTTGCCGGGGGCTGGCGGTGTCGCTGCGGAGCGTGTTCAAGCTGACGATGGTGGGGCTGTTCTTCAACTTCTGCGTGCCGGTGGGCTCGACGGGCGGGGACGTGGTGCGGGCGTATGGCGCGGCGAAGGGGATCAAGAGCACGGGCAGCCGGGCGGCGGCGGTGGTGAGCGTGCTGATCGACCGGGCGACGGGGCTGCTGGGGCTGGTGGCGTTGGCGGCGTTGGCGGGGCCGCTGGTATGGGGCGACCCGATGGGCCGGCGGGTGACGCTGATCGCGTGGTCGATCCTCGGCGTGGTGGGGGCGGGCGGGGCGGTGTACCTGTGGCCCGTGACGCGGAAGTGGCTGGGCGTCGAGCTGGCGACAAGATTGTCGGTCGTGCAGAAGATCGACGACGCGGTGACGGCGTATCGGCACCACGGGGCGACGATCGCCGGTGCGGTGGCGGTCAGCGTGCCGGTGCACCTGTCGATCTGCCTGGCGACCGCGTTCGCGGGCTTCGCGATCGGGGTGGACGAGCCGCTGCTGTCGCTGCTGGCGGCGCTGCCGATCGTGTTCCTGATCGGGGCGTTGCCGGTGTCGTTCATGGGGCTGGGCATCATGGAGGCGGCGGCGCAGGGGCTGTTCGGCGACGGCATCCTGGAGAACGAGGTGGTGCTGATGCTGATGGCGTACCGGCTGTACATGCTCAGCTACGCGATGCTGGGCGGGGCGCTGATGCTCAGCAAGGGGATGCACCTGCGGGAGCGGGACGAAGAGCAAGACGCGACGGGGCCGGCGTTGGCGGCGGGCGGCGACGCGGTTCCTTGAAGCCCGCGTCCCCGGCGAACCGGTGGTCGGACGCGGCGCGGCGGCGGGGCGTGGCCCGCGCGGTGTTGTCGGTCTACGCGGTGCTGCTGACGACGCTGCTGCACCTGCCGCAGCTGGAGATCGTCGGCGGGTCGAACGAGCTGCCGGGCACGGGCGGGCTGCCGCTGGACAAGGCGGCGCACGTCGCGACGTTCGGGCTGCTGGGGTTGCTGCTGGTCCTGGCCGCGGGCGGGCCGGGGCGGGCGTGGTGGCCGCGGGCGTTGGGCGCGGTGGCGGGGGGCCTGGTGTTCGCGGCGGCGAAGGAGTTCACGCAGACGCTGGTGGGGCGCAACGGCGCGTTCGACGACGCGGTGGCGGACGGGGTGGGGCTGGTGCTGGGCGTGGCCGGGTCGGCGGCGGTGTGGCGCGCGTGGTACCGAGGCGGCGACAGCGACGCAGGTGAAAGTGAGGTTCCGGGGGAAGTTCCGGGGGTGGTTCCGGGGGAAGTTCCGGGGGCGGAGCGGTTCGTGGGGCATGCGCGGTTCGTCGCGGCGTTGACGCTGGTCTCACGGGTGACGGGGCTGGTGCGGGACGCGGTGCTGGCCGCGGTGTTCGGGGCGTCGGTGGTGCTGGACGCGTTTCTGGTGGGGTTCATCGTGCCGAACCTGTTCCGTCGGCTGTTCGGCGAGGGGGCGCTGACGGCGGCGTTTATCCCGCGGTACACCCGGCTGCTGCGGGACGACCCGGGGTTGGCCCGGCGGTTCGCGTCGGTGTGCGTGGGGGCGTTGATGGTGCTGCTGGCGGGGGTGACGCTGGTGGGCGAGCTGGGGCTGTGGTGGCTGGCGGGGACGGTCGAGACGGAGAAGGCGGCGTTGGCGGTGCGGCTGACGATGTGGATGCTGCCGTACATGCCGCTGGTGTGCGGGGTGGCGCTGCTGGGGGCGGTGCTGCAGGTGCACCGGCGGTTCGGGCCTGCGGCGGCGGCGCCGGTGCTTTTGAACCTGGTGGTGATCGGGGCGGCGGCGTTGGGCGCGATGGCGGCGGGCGGGCCGGGGGAGGCGGTGGGGCTGGCGGCGGCGGGGGTGCTGGTGGCGGGGCTGCTGCAGTTGATGTGGCTGGCGGGGAGCGTGGCGTGGGTCGCGCCCCTGACGACGTCGTTCGCGGGCACCGGGCCGGCGGTGCGGGAGATGCTGCGGAAGATGGTGCCCGTGGTGATCGGGCTGGGGGTGTTTCAGGTCAACACGCTGCTGGACGCGGTGATCGCGTTCGGGTTGTCGAAGCCGGAGTTGGGGAAGGGGGTGGAGACGTTCGACGCGTTCGGCCGGGCGATCGGGTACCCGCTGGAGGCGGGGGCGGTGACGACGCTGTCGCTGGCCCAGCGGCTGTACCAGTTCCCGCTGGGGGTGTTCGGGATCGCGTTGGCGACGGCGATTTTTCCGGCGTTGGCGGCGGCGGCGGGACGCGCTAAGCCGCAAGCGGCTTCGGGGGACGGGGAGTTTGGCGATATCTTCCGGCGTGGGGTGCGGCTGACGCTGTACATCGGGCTGCCGGCGAGCGTGGGGCTGATCCTCGTGCGGGTGCCGCTGGTGCGGGTGTTCTTCGAGTGGAACCGTTTCACCACGGAGGACGCGCTGCGTTGCGCGGCGGTGCTGGCGGGGTACGGGTCGGCGGTGTGGGCGTACGCGCTGACGCACGTGGCGACCAAGGCGTTCTACGCGGCGGACGATACGGCGACGCCGCTGCGGGTGAGCCTGGCGATGGTGGGGCTGAACCTGGCGCTGAACCTGACGCTGATCTGGCCGCTGGGGGTGGCGGGGCTGGCGTGGTCGACGGCCCTCTGCGCGACGCTGCAGGCGGGGCTGCTGGTGCGGGGGCTGCGGCGGTACCTCGACCGGCCGGTGGACGCCGGGGTGTGGCGGGGCGTCGGGCGGACGGCGGCGTTGTGCGTTGTGATGGCGGTCGGCGTCGGGTCGCTGGTGGGCGTGTTCGACGCGGCGGCGCTGGGCAAGCCGCAGAGCGTCGCGCTGCTGGCCGGCGCGGTAGGGCTGGGCGGCGCGGTGATGCTGGGCGGCGGGTGGTGGTGGGGGATGCCCGAGGCGCGGGAGCTGCTGTCGCGGCGGGGGTAACCGGGGGTGACCGGGGGTGACCGGTCAGTTGCTGGTGGCGGCGTAGGTGCCGAGCTGGACGGAGTTGGCGTCGTTGTAGAGCGCGAGGGTCTCGGCCTGGGTGGTCTGGGCGGGGACCAGGACGCGGAACGAGCCGTTGGTCGGGTTGTACCAGAACGCGCCGGTGCTGCCGGCGGTCTTGGCGGCGGGGTGGTCCATGTCGGAGGTGGCGGCGGTGTCGTAGAGGATGACGGTGTCGTCGGGCGGGGCGACCAGCGGGTTGCGGGGGGTGGTGCCCTCGACGAACCAGTCGTCTTCGATGGTCGCGGGGAAGTCGCCGAGGGTCGTATAGTTCTCGAGGACCTTGGCCTGCACGGTGCGGACGATCGACGCGGCGGCGGTGGCCTTGGACGTGGCGGTGGCGACGCTGAACTGCGGGACGACGATCGACGCGAGGATGCCGAGGATCACGACAACGATGAGGATCTCGACGAGCGTGAAGCCGGGGGCGGCACGGCGGGTCGGGCGGGGCTTGAGCGGCGTGGTCGTCATCGCGGGGTTTCCGTCCGGGGCGCAGCGTCGGGGGCTCGCCCGACTTGGTCGGCATCGACCGCTGCGGGCCGCCGGTCCAGCCGAAACCACGCCGCGGCGCGGGGTTAATCCCCGGCAGCGGCGGCGCAACTCCTACAACCCCACCCCGTCGGGGGCGTGGCGGCCGATAAGTCAGTGTGCTCAGCGGCCCAGGGGGTACGCCGCCGACGCGCCGCGGGCGACGCCCGTGCTCGCCTGCGTCAGCTCGACGTGGACGTCGACCGCGTCCCGCTGCTCCGCCAGCCCCGCGGGCAGCGGCAGCGACAGGGTGTAGTGGTCGCCGGTGAAGCCGCTGCGGTAAGCCGTATCCCACGCCGTGGGGTCCCAGCTCCGCCGGGCCAGTACCTCCGGGCCGGCCGCGCCCAGCTGCAGCACCTGCACCGTGGCAGACCCGGCGACCACGAGCGTCCGGCCCCGCTGGTCCGTCGGCTTGACGTACAGCCGCAGTTCGTCGGCCGCGCCGTCGCCGTCGGTGTCCACCGGCCCTGAGTAGCGGCCCAGGTCCAGCCCCGCGAACACCGGCACCACCACGCCCTCGGGCAGGTCCCCGCCCGAGCCCGCACCGTCGGCCGCGCGTTGCCGGTGGGCCCGCAGCTCGCTCTCGAGCCCGGCGATCTGTTTCTCGGAGGCCTCGACTTGCCGCGACAGCGCGAGGTTGCTCGCCCGCAGCTCGTCGTTGTGCTGCGACAGGCTCCGTCCGTCGCCGCCGAGCGTCGGGCTGCACCCGCCGGCGGCGACCGCCGTCAGCAGCAACGCAACCGCGAGCGGCATCGCGGAGCGGTCAGTCATCTTCCCCGTCCCCGCCGACCGTCGAGTCGGGCAGGTGCTGCAGCACGCTGTCCACCACGCCGTACTCGACCGACTCCTCGGCGTCGAGCCAGTTGTCGCGTTCGCAGTCCTTGGCGATCGTCTCGACGTCTCTGCCCGTGTGCGTGGCCATGATCTTGTACATCCGCTCGCGGGTCCGCAGCATCTCCTTGGCCTGGATGCCCAGGTCGGTCGCTTGGCCCTGCATGACCCCGCCCATCAGCGGCTGGTGCAGCATCACCCGGGCGTTGGGCAGCACGTAACGCTTGCCCTCGGCCCCGGCCGCGAGCAGCCACGCCCCCATCGACGCCGCGACGCCGATGCAGTACGTCGCGACCTTCGGGCGGATGAACTGCATCGTGTCGTACACGCCCAGCCCCGCGCTGACGCTGCCGCCCGGCGAGTTGACGTAGAAGTGGATGTCGCTCTCGCCGTCCTCGTTCGAGAGGAACAGCAGCTGGGCGATCAGCAGGTTGGCCGAGTCGTCGGTGACGGGCCCACCGAGGAAGACGATGCGGTCTTTGAGCAGGCGCGAGTAGATGTCGTACGCCCGCTCGCCGCGGCCGGACTTCTCGATGACCATCGGGACCAGGGTGCTCATGCGTGGGGACTTCCGGGAGTTTCCGAACGGGGTCGAAGATTCGCTCCGCTGTCGACGGAGCGGCGAGATTGTAGCCGGCGCTCCGGGTCCGAGCGAACCCATCGCTTTCGTCTCACTCGTACCCGCCGGGCACCAGTTGGGACGAACCGGCCGGCGCGGCCCGCGGGTCTGGCACGACGTCCGGCAGCGTCGCCGAAGTCATCGACTCCGCCCCGCCGCCGACCGCCGAGGCGGCCACCGCCTGCCGCACACTCTGGCCCTCCCGCCGGGTCACGAACAAGCTCGGCGACCGTGTCGTGACCCACGCCCACGCCGGCTTGCCGTCGGCCTCGAGCGCTAGCCGGGTCGTCTCGATGTCGACGTCCACCTCGGTCTGCTCGCGGTGCCACGGCGCGCCGAACGATTCTTCGTAGACCCGCTGCTCGCTGCGCGTGGTCGTCACGCCGACGAAGCGCACCGGCGACGAAGCCACGACCTGGACCCCGCGGGCAGAGAGCTGCCGCTCCAGCGCCGCCGCGATCGCCCGCTTGGTTTCCGGGTCGGCCTCGAGCCGGGACAGGTCGATCGCGACCGGCTCGCCGTCGCCCAGCAGCGTCGCCGCCGGCCCCGAGTTCGCGGCCCGCTCGGCCCGCGGGTCGGGCAGCGGCCAGCCGCTGAGTTGGTACTTCGCCCCGCTCTCGCCCGACCGCTCGACCGAGAGGTACCTGCCCGTCGCCGTGGCCGTCGGCCGGCCGACGGACACGCCGTAGGTCCACAACAGCTTTCCCGTCCCGCCGTCGATCAGTCGGCCATGGCTCAGCACCGACCCGTCGTCGAACGCCAGCACGCTCGGCCGGCCACCCGGCGGCAGCGCAATCGACGGACCCGCCTCGGCCGCCGTCAGGTCCCACCGCTTCACGCGGTCGCCCGCCGCCGCCACGACATACCGCCCGTTGGGCGAAAACGTCAGCGATCGCGGGTTCCCGTCGGCCCCCGGCAGCGTGCTCAGCGTCCGCCCCGTCGCCGTTTCGATCAGCAGCACCGCGTCGCCGATCAGCAGCGCGACCTGGGCCCCGCCCGGACTCACCGCCCAGGCCGTGATCCGTCGGCCCCGCGGCGGGCGGGCTTCCCAGAGGCCGACCGCCTCGCCCGCCCCGACCGACCAGCCCGAAACCGCGCCGTCGGCGGTGCGCGCCACCACCGTCTCGGCGTCGGCGAAGGCGACGTCTTCCACGTCACGCCACGCCTCGCTGCCCGTGACCGCCGGCGTGAAGCTCACCAGGTGCCTCGGCGTCCGGCCGGACCAGTCCCAGACGTCCAGCCGCGACTTCGACCCGGCGTGGAACCCGTCGGCCCGGCCCGCCAACCGATTGCCCGTCGCGTCGATCGCCAGCGGCAGCCAGCCGTCTTCCAGGTCGACCTCGCCCCGCGGCCGACCCCGGCGGACGTCGAAACGCTCGGCGTAGCCCTTCTTCGCGCCGCCGGGCGACTTGTCCATGATGACCACCAACGCGTAATCGCCGGCCGCGGCGAGCGCGGCGGGCGACTCGAAAAACCCGCCCTCCCCCGCGTCGATCGGTGTCGCGAACGGCCGACGCCGGCCCGCGTCCCCGCCCGGGTCGGCCGCCACGGCCACAAACCCACCCCCCCGGAACTCGCTGCCCCGCAGCGACAGCGTGTCCATGTCCGACCGGTCCGCGTCGACCAGCTCGTAGGCGAACGGCGGCGGGGCGAACGGGTCCCGCTCGCCGTCGTCGTCGCGGGCCGTCTGCGCTTGCTTCCGCTGGTGGTCTTCGTAAGCCTTCCGCGCCGCGCGGAGCGAAGCGGGGATCTTGTCGTTGTTGACCCGGTGCTCAAACTGGCTCCAGATGTCCGGGCCCTCGTGGTCTTCGCCCGGCGTGCGCAGCCGCGCGGCGTCGACCCAACGCCAGTGGAACTGGCTCTCGCCCTGCCAGCCGTCGGGGGCCACGAGGTACAGCGGCGGCGACGCCCGCTTGATCTCGGCACCCTCCCAACGGTTGCGCGACTTGAGTTCCACCGGCTGCCCGGCGCGGAAGCGGCGCACCGCCGGTGCTTCCGGGGCGGCCCCGCCGCCCGGCAGGCGCAGCCGGTCGGCGGTGACCCACTCCTCGGTGCCGTCGTCGTAGCGGATCTGTAGCCGTCGGCCCTCGCGGCCCAGGAACTCGGCCGGCGACCAGACATCGCCCTCCCGCACCTCGACCGCGTCGCCCGGCGACGGCACCGCCCCAAACGCCCCGGAAGCCCCGGAATCCGCGACACCCAATACCCCGATCCCCAGGACCAGCCCGGCGGACACCCGAACCCACACACCCGTTTCCATGATCGCTCCTTTTGGCTGGTGCGGCCGGCCGCGGACCATCATAAAAAAACCGCCCACGGGTGTGGGCGGTTCTTCGGGATCGAATCAGTGGCCGCTGCCGGGGGCTTACTCGCCGGGCATCAGCACGTCGCCGATGACGTGGATCACCCCGTTGGTGGTCTCGATGTCGGTCGCCATGATGACGACGTCGTTCACCGTGGGGTGGGAGTGGCTCGTCTCGCCCTTGTCTTCGTGCGGGTGGTTGGGGTCCTCGGTGCCGTGCTCGACGGTGCCGAAGGTCAGCGAGCCGCCCTGGACGCTGGCGGCCTCGCCGGCCTTGAGGGCGTCCTTGGCCATGACCTTGCCCGCCACGACGTGGTAGGTCAGGATCTCGGCGAGCTTGTCTTTGTTCTCCGGCTCGAGCAGGCTCTCGACCGTGCCCTCGGGCAGCTTCTCGAAGGCCTCGTCGGTCGGGGCGAAGAGGGTCAGCGGGCCCTCGGACTTGAGCGTCTCGACCAGTCCGGCGGCTTCGGCGGCGGCCAGGAGTGTGCCGAACTTGCCCGCCGACGCGGCGGTCTCGACGATGTCGCCCGACGGGGCGGCCTTTTCGGCGGCGGCCGGCGGGGGCGGCGAAGCCATGCACCCGCAGCCGGAGCAGGCGAGGGCGGGCGAGGCGGTAAGGCCGGCCACGGCGAAGCCGAGGGCGGTGACGGCGGAGAGGCGGGCGGACAGGCGATTCATGACGTTCCTTTCGGGTGGGGTTCCATCTCGCTGCAACAAAAGACCATAGACACGCAACTCGGGAAAACCAACGAGCGGGTTCGCTTTGACCTGAACGCGGGTTAAACCCGGCGTCAGGAGGTGGGGGCGACGAGCACCAGCGGTCCGGCGGACCGCACGACCCCGCCGGGCTTCTCGACGGTGACGGCAAAGGCGGCGGGCAACGCGACGGGCAGCTTCGCGTCGATCGGCACGTAAGCCCGGCCGTCGGCCGCGAGGTGGTCCGCCACGTCGAACACCCCGCCGTCGATCGGCAACTCGTCACGCTGCGGGTCGACGATCCAGAGCTGGTACTGCGCTACACCCGGATCGTTGACCGGCAGGTTCTCGAAGACGAGGTAGCCCGCCTGCGCCGCGTCGCTCCAGGCGACCCGGCCGGCGACTTGCTCGTAGCCCTGCTCGCGGACGGTCCAGGCGTACTCGGCGACGCCGGGTGTTTGGCTCTGGTAGTCGGCGAACCGCTGGTCCGGCGTGGGCGTCACGACGACCGGGGGGACCACGGCCGGCGGTTCATCGATCTGCACCACGGCCGACACCAACACCGCCGCGGCCACGCCGCCGGCGACCGCCCCGGCGAGGAACACCCGCCATGGCGAGCGGCCGCGGCCCGGGGCCGGCGGCGTGAGCGTCAACGGACCGGTCGGGGCGTCGGCGAAAAAACGCTTAGCGTCGGCGTCGAGCCGTTCGGCCAGCCGCGGCGGAACCGCTTCCTGCGTCCGGGGCAGTTCGGCCACGGCTAACAACGCCGCCGCCTGCTCGAAGCGGTCGTCGGCGAGTTCGGGGTGGTCGGCGAGCAGGCGGTTCATCTCGATGGTTTCGTCGTCGTTCAGCGTCGAGCCCGTGGCGTGGTCGCTCAACAGGTCCCGCAGGCGTTTGGCCTCGGTGTCGAAAAGGTTCGTCTTCGGGGCGTCGGGGGATTCGTGGTTGTCCGGGCTTCCGGGGGTCATGGGTCGCCCCCCGCCGGGTCGAGTCGGTCGCGCAGCTTCTGCAGCCCGCGGCGGACGTGGGTCTTCACGGTGCCCAGCGGCAGGTTCAGCCGCGCGGCCGTCTCGGCGTGGGTCAGCCCGTCACACACCGCCAGCCGCAGTGCCTCGGCCTGGTCCGGCCGCAGCTCGGCGAGGGCGGCGCGGACCCGGCTCAGCTCGTCGCCGATCTCCGCCAAGACGTCCGGGCCCGCCGCGGAGCCGGGCTGGTCGGCCGCCGTCTCGACAGCCTCGGGCCGCGTCCTTCGCCTCCGCAACCGATCAATCACCCGCCGGCGGGTCAGCACGGCGACGAAGGTTGTCTCCTTCCCGCGGGCCGGGTCGAAGCGGTCGGCCTTCCGCCAAAGCTCGACGAATACGTCCTGCACCAGGTCCTCGGCCTCGCCGACGTCCGCCAGCGACCGGCGGGCCAGCGACCAGACCAACCCGCGGTATCGGTCCAGGCACTCGGACACGGCGGCCCGGTCGCCCGCGGCGATGCGGGGCATCAGCGGTTCCGGCAGCCCCCGCGTTTCGCGACCCGCCACGGTTGCCGCCGCCGTCCGTTCCGCTCCCGCGGCGGTCGCGGGGTCGGGAGACGAAGGGGACGGCTGAACCATCGAGGCGAACACCGGCAGGGCGGAGGACATGGCGGGTGGGAGCGGTCTTGAGGTGACCGCAGACAAACGGACACGCCGCCCGGCTAGGGCGGCGGGCCGAAGTTGGGGTTGGACTTCCGGGGGCTCAGCCCTCGGCGGGGATGAGCACCTCGTCGATGACGTGGATCACGCCGTTGGTCGCCATCACGTCGGTGGCCACGATGCCCACGCCGTTGACCTCGGGCTGGCCGTCGGCCAGGGCGAAGATCACGGCGTCACCCTGCACGGTCGCGGCCTCGCCGGCCTCGAGGGCCTGCTCGGCCTTCACCTTGCCGGCGATGACGTGGTAGGTCAGGATCTCGGCGAGCCGGTCCTTGTTCTCGGGCATCAGCAGCGTCTCGACCGTGCCCTCGGGCAGCTTGGCGAACGCGGCGTCGGTCGGCGCCAGCACGGTCAGCGGGCCGTCGGACTGCAGCGTCTCGACCAGGCCGGCGGCCTCGGCGGCGGCGAGCAGCGTCTCGAACGTGCCGGCGGACGACGCCACGCCGACGATGTCGCTGCTGGCGACCGAGGCGGTGGACTTGCTCGACGAGCAGCCCGCACAGCCCTCGCCGGCGAACGCGGGGGCGACGTAGCTGAGGCCCAGCAGGCCGACGGCGGTCAGGGCGAGGCACGAGCCAAACAAACGGGTCATCGGGTCTTCCTTTCCAAAACGGGGGGGCTTGGTTCGAGGTCCCGGAACGCCCGGGACTTCACGGTGACGAACGGCACGGGCACGTTGCCCGCGGTCGGTTGCAGCGACAAACGACGATTCGACGCCGCGGCCGACATGGATTCATAGGCGGCCGAGGTTTTCCCGTCTGCCAAGCGGGGCCGGGCGTGCTTAAAATGCCGCAATGTCCCAGGCCGCCACCCCGACCGCCCTGCCCCCCGGCGAGTTGCCGGAAGCCCGCCCCGCCGAAGCGCCGGCCGCCCCGGCCCCCCCGGCCCGCGGTGCGGCGTGGCCGGCCGTCGCGGCGCTGTGGGCCCGCGAGGTCAAGCGGTTCTTCCGGCAGCGCAACCGCGTCGTCGGGGCCGTCGCCACGCCGCTGGTGTTCTGGCTGCTGCTGGGGCTGGGGCTCAACCGCACCTTCAACCCACCCGCGGCGGTGTCCGACGCCGCGGAAGGGCTGGGCTATCTCGAGTATTTCTTCCCGGGGGCGGTGACGCTGATGGTGTTGTTCACCGCGATCTTCGCCACGATCTCGGTCATCGAAGACCGGCGAGAGGGTTTTTTGCAGGGGGTGCTGGCGTCGCCCGCGCCGCGGTGGGCCCTCGTGCTGGGCAAGGTGCTCGGCGGGGCGAGCATCGCCACGGCCCAGGGCGTGTTCATGCTGCTGATCGGCGTGTTCGTGTTCGGTTTGCCGAGTGTCGTGGGCCTGCTCGCGGCGGTCGCGGCGATGTTCGTCGTCGCCGTGGGGCTCACGGGGCTGGGGCTGGCGTTGGCGTGGCCGATGGACTCGACGGCGGGTTACCACGCGGTGATGAACCTGCTGCTGATGCCGATGTGGCTGATGTGCGGGGCGGTGTTCCCGGTCGACTCGGCCGGGCCGCTGAAGTGGGTGATGTGGATCAACCCGCTGACCTACGGCCACGCGGCGTTCGCGGGGCTGCTGCGCGGCGGCGACGCGGCGGGGCTGGGCCTGCCGCTGGGCGTTGCGCTAGGCTTGACGGTGTTGCTGGCCGGGTTGGCGGTGGCGTGGGCGACACTGGTCGCCGGGAAGAAGGTGCGGGCGTGAAATCGATCAAATGGATCAGTCTGGCGGCGACGGGCGCGCTTCTCGGGGTGCTGGCGGTGATGATCGTCGTGCCGCGGCTGGGGCTCGGGGCGGGGTTCGGTCCCGGGGGGGGCGATTCCGGGGGGCCGATCGAGCGTTACTGGCCGGCCCCCAATTTCACGCTGACCAACCAGGCGGGGCAGGCGGTCACGACCGACGACCTGCGCGGCAAGGTGTGGGCGGCCGACTTCTTCTTCACCCAGTGCCCCGGCATCTGCCCGATGCTCTTCGCCAGCATGGTCGAGGTCCGCGACCACTTCGCGACCCACCCCCACGCCGACGAGCTGTCGCTGGTGAGCTTCACGCTGGACCCCGAGAACGACACGGCCGAGGTGCTGGCCGAGACCGCCGCGGCGATCGACGCCACGCCCGACCAGTGGCAGTTCTTCACCGGCGACCGGGCCGCGATCTGGCGGCTGTCGGAGCAGGGCTTCAAGCTCGGCGTGGCCGAGACGCCCGACGACCCGGTCAACCCGATCAGCCACCCCGGCAAGATCGTGCTGGTCGACCGCGACGGGATCATCCGCGGGTTCTACGACGGGCTCACCCGCGACGGGGTGGCGGCGCTCAAACGCGACCTCGCCCGCCTGCTGGAGGGCGCGTGACCCTCGGAAATGATCCGACCTGGACCCCGCCGACGGCCGAGGCGTTGGCGGACCACCTGCGGCGGTTCCGCGCGACGCCGCCGTCGCCCTGGGCCCGCCGGCTGCCGCTGCTCGCGCTGCTGGGGCTGACCGTCGCGGCGCTGCTCACTCCCGTGCCCGGCTCGTGGCTGCTGCCCTGGGGCGGGTTTATCGCGCTGGCGATCTACGGCACGCGGCAGGTCGCCAAAGTCCGACGCTTCGAGCGCCGCCTCGACCGGGCCCGCGAACTCCTGTCGCTGCGTTACCACCGCCCGGCCCTGCGGTCGGCGTGGCGGCTCGTGCCCGAGCTGACGCAGCACCCGGCGTTGCAGCACCGGGCCGTGGCGATCCTCGGCCAGGCGCTCGAAGAACTGCGGGCCTACGACGCGGCGGCGGCGGCGTTCGACCGGCTGCTGGACGACCTGCCGGACGAGCACCCGGGATCGGTCGCGCTGCGGCTGCAGAAGGCGCTGGGCGCGTTGTTCACCCAGCGGCTGAGCGACGCGGACGACGCGCTGCGTCGCCTGCGCGGGCCGATCGAGGCGACCGGGGCGCCGCCGCTGGCCGCGGCGTACCGCTTCGCGCGGTTGTTCCAAGCGGTACAGACCGCGCACTACGCCGAGGCGATCGACGAGGGCGACGGGCTGATCGAGGCGCTGCGGCCGCTGGGCGTCGAGGCGGGCTACGGCCACGCGCTCATGGCCTGGTGCTACCGGCAACGCAACCAACCGGACACCGACGACCGCGAGCAGGCCCGGCGGTGGTGGGGCCGGGCGACCGCGCTGCTGCCGGCGGCGTCGCTGCGGCACCGGTTCCCCGACCTGCGGGGGCTGGGCCGTGACTGATGTCTTCGACGCCCGGCAGGCCCGGCGGCGGCTCGAGATCGACACCGCCGGCCGGCGGGTGTTGTTCGCCCTGTCGATCGCGGCGTTCGCCGCGCTGCTGCTGTTCGGCCCCGGCGGGCCGCCCGCGGCGGTGGTCGCGGCCGTCGGTGTGCTTGCGGTCTGGCTCGCCCTGGGCTTCGCCGGAGCGCGGACGATGCGGGAGCTGCCCGCCCTGGGCAACCTCTTGGACCGCGACCCCGACGCCGGCGAGGCCCGACTCGACGAGCTGCAACGCCAAAAACTACTGCCGCGGTGGGTCCGGCTGATGCTGCTGCACCGGCTGGCGGTGCTGCGTCACCGCCAGCAGCGTTTCGCCGAGTCGGCCGCGATCGCCCAGACGGTGTTGACCACCGCCCGGCCCGGCCCGGCGGCGACCCACCGCGGGCACCTGCTGCTCTTGCTCGCCGAGGCGCGTCTGGAGCTGCGCGACCTGCCGGGGGCGTGGCTGGCGCTGACCGAGCTGTACCGCCGGCCGCTGGGGCTGCACGAGGCGTTGCAGCGGCTGGCGCTGCGGACCCGCTACGAGCTGAGCGCCGGCCGGCCCGACGCGGCGGTGGCGGGCATCGACCGCAAGGTCGCCTTGGCGGAGTTGATGCCCGGCCCGCAGTGCGGCGCCCTGCACGCGATGCTCGCCGCCGCGGCCCGCGACGCGGGACGCGACGACTGGCACCGGGCGCTGTGGCCGCGGGTGGAGCTGTTGTGCGGGGCGGAACAGCTCGCGCAGATGCGAGGCAGCGGGTTGATTTGAAATTGATCGCTAAGCCGCAAGCGGCTCAGGGGACCAGGAAGCTGTCGGTCGACGCGTCGGCGGGGGTTTCGGTGCCGGTGTACGCGCCGGTGTGGCCGGCGAGGTGGAAGATGTTGTCGTCGTCGAGGGTCGGGTCGGTGGTCCAGCGGACCCGGCCGTCGAGGGTGAGCACGTTCTGGCCGCGGCCGCCGTGCAGGACGCTGGGGTCGCTACGCTGCGCGAGGCGGTTGAAGACCAGGCGGTCGTTCTTCACGACGAAGACGGGGCTCTTGTCGGCGAGCACGGCCAGGCCGGGGCGGGCGCGGTCGACGCGGACGGGTTGGTCGGCGTGCTGGTTCTGGTAGCTATAGGAGATCGCGGGGGGCGAGGCCCAGTCGAGCTGGCCGCTGCCGGGCAGGGCGACGCTGGCGCGGCGGTTGCTCGCGCAGGCGAGGCGGGACGGGGCGACGTAACCCTCGCGGATCAGCAGGTAGAGGTGGGCCGAGTTGGACTGGTACCGGCCGCGGTCGTCGACCGCCTCGGGCCGACCCGCCATGAGCCAGGACGCGCCGACCGGGCCGCGGGGCAGGGCGCCGCGGTGGTCCATCGCGTACTGGCCGATCTGCTGGCCGGCGATGCCGAGGTTCGTCGCGCAGGCGATCTGATGGGCCGACTGCCGGCTGTGGTCGATCGCGGGCACGAGGACCGAGACGCCCAGCAGCAGGACGGCGGCGGCGGTGAAGACCTGCCGCCACGACACGCCGATGGTGCGACGCGGGCCGGCGAACATCTCGATCTGCGCGGCGAACTGCTCGCGTTGGCGTTGTTCGGCCGCGGCGTCGAGGGTGCGCTGCACCAACGCCTCGTCGGCGTCGGGCGGCGCTTCGGTTGCGGGCAGCGTCGCCAGCAGCGACAGCACACCGCGGACCCGCTCGACCCGTTCGCTCGATCCCGGCGGCACGGGGCCGGCGTCTCCCCCGGCGGCGAGCACCACATCCAATGCTTCGCCGTCTTCGGCGCACAGCGGCGTGACCTCGACCGGCCGACCCACGGGGGTCGCCGTGACGCGGGCCAACGTGGCGCGGACCAACGCTTCGTCGCCGTCTCCGACCCGGGCGGCATCGAGCAATCGCATCACGCGACGCATCGCCTCGGCCCGGTCGTCGGAGTCGGGCGGCATCGGCCCGTTCTCGGCTTCACGCCGCCGAGCTTCGAGCAGCGCATCGAACACCGCCGCGTCTTCGGGGCAGAGCGTGAGGTGAGTATCGGGTGTCGGCGGCGTGGCGTCGGGCATGGGGTGGGGGCTTGGGGGGCTTAGGAGCCTGGGGACTTGGGTAAACAAACCCTTGAAATCAGGCGTCAGGGCTCGGGGTCAGGTTGGGGTGGCGGGCCTTCCAGAGCTGGGCGAACGTGCCGACGGCGGCGTGCAGGCGGCTCTTGACGGTGCCCAGCGGGATGCCGAGCATCTCGGCGATCTGCTTGTAAGGGAACTGGTTGAAGTAGGCCAGCAGCAGCACCTCGCGGAGGTGGTCGGGCAGGTCATCGACGGCCCGCTTGACCAGCGCGGCGGTCTCGCCGTCCTCGGCCAGGTCGTCGGGCAACGGCAGGTCGGCCGACATCAGATCGACGAACGACGGGCCCTCTCCGTTGGAGGAGTCCAGCGTCGCCGAGAGCGGCACGGTTTTCTGCCGCTTGTGCTTACGCAGGTGGTCCCGCGCCTTGTTCGCGCCGATCGTGAACAGCCAGGGCTTGAACCGCTTGCTGACGTCGAAGGTGTGGGCCGAGACGTGGACCTGGAGGAACGTTTCCTGGAACAGATCCTCGCCCGCCGCGCGGTTGCCGGCGAAGCGGATCAGGAAGTGCAGCAGTTCGGGGCGGTAGCGGCGGACGAGGGCCTCGAAGGCGTCGGCCCGGCCGTCGCGGTGGGCGGCGAGCAGCTGCTCGTCGGTCAGGTCGGCCGGGGCGGCCGGGGCGGCTTTCGGGGGCGTAGTGCGATCGTTATCACCCGACATAACCGGTGATTGTAAACGGCCGGCGAAGGCGAACCCGGCGAGTTGGGCGGAGTTGAGGCTGGACATGGGTACCCCTCGTCAGAGTGATACGACGCGGGGGCGGGGCCGGGTCGCGCCGGATTGAGAATTCCCGAGCCGTCGGCCCGGTACTCTGTCCGGCGATGGTGACCCTGCTGGCCGTGCCCATCCCGGTGCAGAACCTCCCCTCGGCCCACGCGGCCGCGGCCCGGGCCGCCGAGGCCGGGGCCGACCTGATCGAGCTGCGCCTCGACCGCTTCTGCCCGCCGGAGACGTCGATCGACGAAGTCTGCCGGCTGATCCGCGACCTGCCGCTGCCCTGCATCGTGACCTGCCGCCCCGTCTGGGAGGGCGGGGAATACGACGGCGACGAGGCGGACCGCCGCGAGCTGCTCGCCACGCTGGCCCGCGGTGACGGGAGCATTGCGCCGGCCTACGTCGACCTCGAACTCGACGCGTACCGCGACGTGGACAACCTGCCCCCCGCCCCCGGAAGCGAAGCCGGGGGCGATTCCGGGGGCGATTCCGGGGGCGGGCTGATCCTTTCGTCGCACGACTTCGCGACCATGCCGAGCGACCTGGACCGCCGGCTGATCGAGATGGCCGAGGCCCCGGCCTGCCGGGTGGCGAAGCTCGCCTGGCGGGCGCGGTCGCTGCGGGACAACCTCGAAGCCTTCGAGCTGATCCGCCGGCGGGTCAAACCGACGGTCGCGCTGTGCATGGGCGAGGCCGGCCTGCCGTCGCGGGTGCTGGCGAAAAAATTCAACGCGTTCCTGACCTTCGCCAGCCTCGACGAAAAGACCGCCACCGCGCCGGGCCAGCCGACATTGCAGCAGCTCAAGCACCTCTACCGCTGGGACCGCCTGACCCCCGACACCGCGGTCTACGGGGTGATCGGCGACCCGGTCGGCCACTCGGTCTCCCCCGCTTTCCACAACGCCGGCTTCGACGCGACGGGCTTCGACGGCGTCTACCTGCCGATGCCGATCCCCCCGGAATACGAACACTTCAAGGCGACCGTACTGTCGTGGCTCGACTACGAACCGCTTAACTTCCGAGGGGCGTCGGTGACGATCCCGCACAAGGCGAACCTGCTGCGGTTCGTGCAAGAACAGGGCGGCGAGGTCGAGCCGCTGGCCGCGGCCATCGGCGCGGCCAACACCTTGGCGAAGCGGGACGACGGCTCGCTCTACGCCGGCAACACCGACTACGCCGCGCTGCTCGACGCGACCTGCGCCGCGATGGACATCAGCCGCGACGGGTTGGCGGGCGTGTCGGTCGGCGTCCTGGGGGCGGGCGGCGCAGCGCGGGCGGCGGTCGCCGCGTTCACCCACCACGACGCCGGGGTCACGGTCTACAACCGCACCGCGGCGAAGGCCGAGGCACTGGCCGACGCGTTCGGGGCCGAGGCCGTGCCGCTCGACGCGGTCGGGCAGACCGAGCACCGCGTGTGGATCAACACCACGCCGATCGGCATGTGGCCGAACGTCGACGCCACGCCGATCCCCCCCGGAAGCCAAGACATCTTCGGCCCGGGCGTGGTGGTCTTCGACACGATCTACAACCCGGCGCAGACCGTCCTGCTGCGCGACGCCGCGGCGGCGAGCTGCGTAACCGTGCCGGGCCGGGAGATGTTCCTGCGACAGGGCATGGCCCAGTTCGCGTTGTGGACCGGGCACGCGCCGCCGCGGGATGCGTTTGAGCGGGTGCTCGACGAAGCCGTGCCCTGATTTTTTGCCGCCAAGGACGCCAAGAGCGCCAAGCAAGGCAGAAGGCATTAATTAAATTTCCCGCACCTCGGGGCAAGAATTCAAATCGGAATCTTCGCGGTCTTCCTTGGCGCTCTTGGCGTCCTTGGCGGCAAAAACACTTCACCAGTACCGCTCGAAGTGCAGCGTGCCGTCGGGGTGGCGGTGGTCGCGGGTGACGAAGCCCCGGGCCTCGAGGTCGACCTCGGCCTGGTCGATCATCGACGGGTTGCCGCACAGGTAGACGTGGCACGACGCGGGGTCGAGCTCGACGCCGGCCGCGTCGCGGAACGCCGTGGGCTCCAGCAGCGCGTTGACCCGGCCGTGGTATCCCGACCAACCGGAGTCGACCGGCTCCCGCGTGACCGTCGGCAGGTACACGAACCGCTCGTCCGCCGCGGCGAGGGCGGACAGCTCGTCGTGGTACCCGAGGTCCCGGGCGAGCCGGCAGCCGTCGAGCAGCACGAACTTGTGCCAGCGTCGCTCGGCCTGCGGTAAGCCCCCATAGGTCAGCAGCATGCTGCGGAACGGCGCGAGCCCCGTGCCCGTGCCGACCATCACCAGCGTCGGCGCGGCGTCGCCGGTCGGTAAGCCCTCGAGCGTGAACCGCCCGCCGATCTTCGGGTTCAGGTACAGCGTGTCGCCCGGCGTGACGTCCCACAGCGACGGCGTCAGCCGGCCGTCGTCGACACGCACGATGTAGAAGTCCAGCGCATCGGTCTGCGTCGCCGGCGAGGCGATCGAGTACGCCCGGCGGACCAGCCTCGGGCCCCGACCCGGCCGCGAAGTTTCGTCACCCGACGGGTCGGGCAGCCCCAACGTCGCAAACTGTCCCGGCTCGAACGCCGGCACGTCGTGGTCGCTGTACTTGACCCGGAAGACCGCCAGGTCCTCGTGGACCGCCCGCCGCTCGACGAGCGTCGCGTTGTGGGCATCTTGCGGCATCGTGAAGACGCTCGTAAGCCCACGGACTCCGTCGGTGGGCCGCCCAGCCATGCAATGGCTGGGCTTCGATAGACCACAATTTTAAAAAGACTTCGGACCGAAAGTGCCGCTTAATCCAGAACGCGGACCTGCCGGATGCTGTTGACCTCGATGTTCGGCCGGTTGCGGTGCAGCGTCACCGTGCCGCGGACCGCGATGGTCTTGCCCACGAAATAATCCTCGGGCGGCTCGGGCAGGTCGGCGAAGACCTCGTCGAACACCGGGATGTAGAACTTGCCCCGCCAGTCCTCGTGGAAGTTCAGGAAGCAGACGTCGCCGCGGTGGTTGTAGGTGTTGACGACCTTGCCGGTGACGACGATGCGTTGGCCGACGTAGCGGTGGGCCTGGCCCCAGGGCACCGGGCCGTCGGGCGCCGGCGGGCGGTCGGCCGCCCCGCCGTCCAGCCGAGGCGCGGGGATCGGTTGGTCGAACGTCTCGCCCCGCTGCGGGATCGGGCTCCGCCCCGCCGCCACGACGTAAGCCTCGCCCCGCGCCGCGTCGGCGGAAGGGACGGGCCAGAAACCCGCCAGCAACAGCACGGCCAACACCAACAAACCAGCGGGTCGTAGCAAACGCATCATTCACATTCCGTCACGGTTCGGTTTCGCAGGTCACCGAAGTGTATCACGCACAAACCCCAGACCCCAGACCCCACTACCATCCGCCGCATGGACCGCGTGATCGGCCAACCCCACGCCCTCGACCAGCTCCACGCCCAGCTCGCCTCGGGCCGGGTCCACCACGCCCAGATCTTCCACGGCCCGGCCGGCGTCGGAAAATTCACCACCGCCCTGGCCTTCGCCCGTGTCCTGCTATGCCACCAGCCCGTGGCCGACCTCACGGGCCGACTCTCACCCTGCGGGACCTGCCGGTCGTGCCAACTCTTCGGCGAACCCACGGCCGACGGCAGCGGTGAAGAAAATTCCGGGGGCGGCGGGCACCCGGACCTTCACGTGGTGAACAAAGAGCTGGCCCGCTACAGCGACGACCGGCAGACGCGGGACCGCAAGCTCACCACCATCCCCGTCGAGGTGCTCCGCGAGGCCCTGCTCGGCCCGGCGTACCGCGCCCCGCAGCTGGGCCACGGCAAGGTCTTCATCGTCGACGAGGCCGAGCTGCTCAACGCCGCGGGCCAGAACGCCCTGCTCAAGACCCTCGAGGAACCGCCGACGTCCGAAGCGGGCGGCGGCACGACGATCATCCTGGTCACGTCCAACGAAGACCGCCTGCTGCCGACGATCCGCAGCCGCTGCCAGCGGATCGCCTTCGTCCCGCTGCCCGACGCCGAGCTGGATCGTTATCTCCAGCAGCACGCCGCCGACCTCGAGCCGGTCGAACGCGCCTGGCTCGTCGGCTACGCCCAGGGCAGCCTCGGCCGGGCGAAGCTGGCGCTGGACCACGGCCTGACCGAGTGGGCGTCCGTCGTGCTGGGCCAGCTCGAACGCCTCGCCATGGGCCACGCCGCGCCGCGGCTGGGCGCCGACCTCGCCGAGCGGATCAACGGCTTCGCCGAGGCCTGGGTCAAGGCCCACGCCAACGCCTCGAAGGAGGCCGCCAACAAGCTCGCCGCCGGGCTGATGTTCTCGCTGATCGCGACGCACGCCCGGCAGCAGCTCGCCAAACGGGCCGAGGGCTGCGACCCCGCCGACCCCGTCGCCGCCGAGGCCGAGCTGTCGCCCTGGCTCGCGGTGATCGACGCGCTGGGCGTCGCCGAGGCCCGTCTGCGGAGCAACGTCAACCTCGGGCTGACCTGCGACGGGCTGGCGTCGCAGATCGCGCTAGCCCTGACCCAACCTCGAGCCGCTTTAGAAAGTTTCCGGGGGTGAACTACGACCTGCTTGCCTTGGACCTCGACGGCACCCTGCTCGGCCCGGATCACCGGGTCAGCGCCGCCAACCGCGCCGCGATCGCCGACGCCCTCGACGCCGGCGTGGCCGTTGTGCCCTGCACCGGCCGGGGCTGGCGCGAGTCGCTCAACGCCCTGGGCGACGTGCCGGGCCTGGAGCTGGGCGTGTTCAACACCGGTGCCGCCGTCGTCGAGATGACGAGCGGCGCGGCCGCCGACATCGCCGACTTCGAGCCGCACGTCGCCCTCGAGCTGGTCGAGTTCCTCCGCGGCCTGCCCGAGGCGGTGCTCGTGTTCCAGGAACACACCCGCACCGGCCGCGACTTCCTCGTCACCGGCGACGGCGCGGTCACCGACAACACGAAGCGGTGGTTCACGATGAACCGCCTGCTCGTCGAAGAGGTCCGCCGCCCCACGGCCGAGGACCTGCGGCACAGCCTGCGTGTCGGCGTCGTCGCCGCGGGCCGCCACGCCTTCGACATCGAGGCCCGGCTGGTCGAGACGTTCGCCGACCGCGTCGACCTGCACTGCTTCGCCGGCGTGCCCACGGCCGACAAGGAGGACGCCGTCTTCATCGTCGAGGTCTTCGCCCGCGGCGTCGACAAGTGGCGCGGCCTGTCGTGGATCGCCGCGCAGCGCGATATCCCCGCCGAACGGGTCGCCTGCGTCGGCGACGAGATCAACGACCTGGCGATGCTCAAGCACGCCGGCCTCGGCGTCGCGATGGCCAACGCCGTCGACCGCGCCAAGGCCGCCGCCGACCGCGAAACCCTGTCGCACGAACACGACGGCGTCGCCCACGCGATCCGCCGCATGCTCGACGGGGAATGGTGAGCGATCGCACGTTTAGCGGGTGCGGTGAAGCCGCCCTCGCCGGGCCCCTGTCGACGCCCGCGGGACGTTGCGCGTCACCCGCTAAACGCGTCGTCGCCGCACGCCGCGCAGAATCGCGTGATCGCGGCTTCGAGTTCGGGCCAGTGCTTGTGCATCAGGCGGTTGTGGTTAGCGTCCGCGATCCGCAGGACCTCGACGCGGTCGTCGGGCAGTTCGGCGGCGAGGCGGTGGACGTGTTCAGCCCCGGGGAGCACGGGGTCTTTGCCGCCCTCGACCAGCAGGACGCGGGCGTCGATGTCGCGGAGCGTCGTGAGGGCCGACGCCTCGTCGAGGCGGAAGCCGGCCTCTTCGGAGGCGGCGGTGAAGCCGTCCATGACCCAGCGTTCGTCGAGCCAGGGCGCGAGCCGACGGCGGAAGCTGTTGATCGCCCCCCGGAAGTCGGCGAACGGGGCCAAAGCGATCACGCCGGCCACCCGCGGGTCGATCGCCGCGTGCTGCAGCACCGTCCCGCCGCCGAGGCTGAAGCCCATGGTGATCACCTTGCCGCCGGAGGCGTCGGGGTCGATCAAGCCACGCTCGACGGCGCTGTCGATCACGGCGGCGACGTCGCGTTTTTCCTCGACGCCGAAGGTCAGGCGTTTGCCCGACGACCGGCCGTGGACGCGGTGGTCGAACAGCAGGACGTCGTGGCCGTCGGCGTTGAGCCGGCGAGCGCGTTTGAAGTGCAGCTCTTTGACTTCGAAGAGCCCGTGGACGAGGACGACCGGGGGCCGGGACGCGGCGTGAGGATCGCGGGGGGAGTGCCAGGCGTCGAGGGTGACGCCGCCGGGGCGTTCGACGAGGAAGCATCGGCCGCCGCGGCGGCGGGAGGCCTTGCGATGGGCCGCGCCGAGGACGCGTCGGCCGGGGTAGTTGCCGGCGGTGAGCGTGATCCGGCCGAGGGCGGTGGAGAGGGGCGACGGGGTGGCCACGCCGGATCTTAGGTCACGGCTCACGCCGCTTCGCGTTCCAAGACCGCCAGGGCGGCGTCGGCGTGGGCGTGGGAGACCTCGCGGAACCGCACGGCGGTGGTCATCGCCAGCAGGGCGCGTTTGACGCGGGCCAGCTCGGGCCAGTCGTCGCCGACGGGCAGGCCGTGGGCCTTGCGCTGGCGGGCGATCATCGAGACGAGCTTGCGGCCCGCGAGGCGGTGGGGCCGCGACCAGAACAGGTGCTCGAGGTAGACCGCGTCCTCGACCCAGTGCCCGACGCGGACCTCGGCCAGGTCG
>JBCCRT010000005.1:0-60365 GCA_039201235.1 Planctomycetota bacterium | reverse complement strand
GAGGGCGTCGGCGACTTCTGCTGCGAGTACATGACCAACGGGGCCGTGCTCAACCTCGGCGGCTTCTCCAAGGGCTTCGGCAACGGCATGTCCGGCGGCTTCGCCTACCAGTACGACCCCGACGGCAAGCTGCCCGAGATGATCAGCCGCGACTCGGTGCTCTTCGGCACCCTCGTCGACGGCACCCCGGAAGCCGCCATCCACGAAGAACCGATCAAGCAGATGCTCCGCTGGCACGTCGAGGCCACCGGCTCGAAACGCGCCGCCTGGCTGCTCGACGACTGGGACCACACGCGCAAACACATGTGCTGGGTCATGCCCAAGGCCCTGCTCCAGTACCAGGACGCCGACGCCATCCTCGCCGCCCGCCCCCGGAAGGAGTTGGTCGAGGAACTCTCGACGGCCCTCGCCTTCCATCAGATCGCCACGCTCAAAGCGGCCTGGAAACAGGGCACGCCGATCTTCCGGGGCGTCGCCCCCGGCTACGGCGAGACCGACACACCCGACATGCTCCGGCTGCTCAACAGCTACACCGTCCTCGAGATCGCCCAGACCGTCGCCACCAAACGCACGGGCGACGTCGGCGACTTCCGCGACAAGATCGCCCGCAATCTCGTGCTGACCGAAGACTTTGTCTTGATGAGCGAGCTGGCCAAGCACGCCAAGGAGGCGATCGCCGGCTACGACGACCTGGGCCTCGCTACCCTCGTGGCCGACAAGCGGCTGGGCGACTTCAAGCGGGCGCTGTCGCTGCGGGTCAACGTCGCCATGGAGACCCCCGGCACCTACGCCTGGATCATGCACCAGGACTCGAAAAACCGCGCCGCGATCGGCGACATCCCGAGCTTCGACGAGCTGTTCGCCCGCCACGCGCTGCCGGACGTCCTCGCGCGGTCCGCCGCCGAGCCCGCCGTGTCTCCGATGGAGAAGCCCACGGCCGCCGACGCCGCGCCGCTGCCCGCGACGCCCCCTACGGTTCCCCCGGTCATCAACCAGTAACCCGATACCACGATGCAAGTCCCCTACATCCCCCCCGACGCCCCGTTCTCCGGCGACCAACGCGCGTGGCTCAGCGGCTTCCTCGCCGGCCTCCACTCCCGCGTGGCGATGCAGCCCGCCACCGGCGGCGTGGCCGTCGCCGACGCCGCGCCGGCCGCCGCGACCAAGCCGATCGACATCCTCTACGGCACGCAGACCGGCAACTCCGAGGGCCTGGCCAACGAGGCCGCCGCCCTCGCCAAGACCCGAGGCTTCGCTCCCCGCGTCAGGGAGTTCGACGCCGTGTCGATGGACGAGCTCGCGGGCATGGAGAACCTGGTCGCCGTCATCTCGACCTACGGCGAGGGCGAGATGCCCGACAACGCCCAGATCTTCTGGGATTCGCTCTCCGCCCCCACGGCACCCCGCCTCGAAAACCTGCAGTACGGCGTGCTCGCGCTCGGCGACACCAGCTACGAGCACTTCTGTCAGGCCGGCAAGCTGCTCGACACGCGTCTCGAACAGCTCGGCGCGACCCGGCTCGCCGACCGCATCGACTGCGACGTCGACTACGAAGACCCCGCGGCCGAGTGGCTCAAGGCGACGCTCCCCGACGCCGGCGTGGCCGTGGTCGACCCCGCGCCCGACCCCGCCATGCCCGCCGCGGACCTGAGCTGGTCCCGCAAGAACCCTTACCGCTCGACCGTGGTCGACAACCGCGTGCTGTCGGGGCCGAAGTCGGCGAAAGAAATCCGGCACGTCGCCTTCGACCTCGGCGACAGCGGCATCGAGTACCGGGCCGGCGACGCGCTGGGCGTCATGCCCGTCAACCAGCCCGACCTCGTCGACGCCTGGGTGCAGCGACTGGGTGTCCCCGCCGACACCGTGATCGCCGCTGGGGACCGCCCGCTCGGTGAGCTGCTGTCCGCCGGCCTCGAGATCATGACGCCTTCCAAAGAGCTCGTCGAAGGTGTCGCCTCTCGGGTCAAGGACGATGAGCTCGCTCACGTCCTGCAGGGCGGCGACAAGGAAGCGATCGACGCCTACCTCTGGGGCAAAGACGCGCTGGACCTGCTCAACCTCGCCCCGCAGACGGCCTTCGACCCCGACGAGGTGGTGAGCTGGCTCAAGCCGCTGCAGCACCGGGCGTACTCGATCTCGTCCAGCCCGCTGGCGCACCCCGGCGAGGTCCACCTCACCGTCGCCGCCGTCCGTTGGATGTACGCGGACCGCGAGCACCGCGGCGTGTGCTCGACGTTCCTGGCCGACCACGTCCCCGTCGGGGCCGAGGCCGGCGTGTTCCCGATGGTCAACAAGAACTTCCGCGTCCCCGAGGACGACACCGTCCCCATGGTCATGGTCGGCCCCGGCACGGGTGTCGCCCCGTTCCGCGCCTTCCTCGAAGAACGGCGCGAACGCGGCGCGACCGGCACCAACTGGCTCTTCTTCGGCGACCAGACCCGGGCCAACGACTTCATCTACGAAGACGAGATCACCGCCATGAGCGCATCCGGCCTGCTCACCCGGCTGCACCTCGCCTTCTCCCGCGACCAGAAAGACAAGATCTACGTCCAGCACCGCATGCTCGAGAACGGCAAGGACCTCTTCGCCATGCTCGAGGACGGCGGCTACTTCTTCGTCTGCGGCGACGCGACGCGGATGGCCAAGGACGTCGACGCCGCCCTTCATCTGATCGTCGAGACCCACGGCGGCATGGACAGCGAAGCCGCCGCGGAGTACGTCAACGACCTCAAGCGGGCCAAGCGTTACGTCCGGGATGTCTACTGACGACCCCCGTCGTCGAGCAAGCCGAACGACCCCGAAAACAAAAAACGACGGGCCGTCAAGGTTGCTTGGCGGCCCGCCGCGATTGATCAAAGGCTGAGGGAAATGGTTCAGCCGCGGGCCGGCCGCCGCCGGCGACTCACGAGCATGAAGAGTCCGCCGCCGCAAAGGGCGAGGCAACCGGGCTCGGGAACGATGGAGAGGTTGTCCACCACGGCGCTGACTTCGCCGAAGGTGTCGAGGGTGAACGACAGGTCGTCGCCGCCGTAAGTGAAGGTCTGCGAAAAAGAGTCGGAGGTTGTGGTGGCGCTGACCAGCGGCGCGGTGATGCTGCCGGTGGAGTTGCTGAACAGCCGGATCTGAGCCTGCCCGGTGCCGCTGAGGTAGGTCAGGTCTCCACTGAAGATCAGGGTGTCGCCGGTGCTGATGCCCTGGGCGGCGATGCTGGCCGAAGAGATGAAAGTGGAGACGGCTCCGAACGCGGTGCCGTCAGCACGATCGACCTGCAGGGCGAGGCTGCCGTCGGTTACACCGGTACCGTCGACGACGGTGGCGGTGGTGTCGGCGCTGACGAAAAACTCGCCGATGAAGCCGTTGTCGCCCGGTTCGGTGTCGCCGAGGGTCTGGGCCTCGAACGAGCCGTCGGTGATGACCTCGGCGAACGAGGCGGAGCCGAGGCCGGCGGCGGTGGCGGCGGCCAGGAGGGTCAGGGGCAGCTTGAAGCGGGAACGAGGCATGGTTTCTCCTTGGGAAAGTGACGGGGAAGCGTTGGGCTCGACGATGAGGGGTCCCCGCACTTCCGGGGCGAGGGGCAAATCACGACGGCTCGAAGTATGTCCGGCGGGCCGGGGGCAGACAAGGAACTTTATTGATACTATGGTGATGATTTGACTTCTAATGACCCCAAGGCTTCGGGGTCCGCCGCACCGACGAACCCGCGTTGGCGGCGGAAGCACGACCGGCTCGACACCGGCACGCTCCAGATCCAGGCCGAGTTGTGGCCCGAGGGTTTGGTGCGTCTGGATGCGTGCGGGGAGGCGTTCCAGATCGACGAATTGCCCGAGGAGCACCTCGAGTGGTCGGCGATCAAGCGGCAGGTCCGCCTGATCTGCGTGCTCGACGGCGGGCTGCGGATGGCGCGTGACGGCGAGACCGTCACGCTCGAAGGCGGGCAGTGGTTGTGCCTGCCGCTGCCCAGCCGCGGCGTGCGGCTGCGGGTGATCCGGCTGCCGCTTCACTACCTCTGGCTCCAGGGCAGCGGCCCGACGACGCTGACGCTGGTCGAACAGATGCACCAGGAGCTGGGGTTCATCGGCCGGCTCACGCGGGACTCGGGCGGCGTGCGGGCCTGGCGTAAGCTGATCCGCGAAGCCCAGTCGGACCCCTTACGCGACCCGTTTTTCTGGAGCGACGCGTTCTACCGGCTGCTGATGACGCTGTGGTCCGCCGAGCGGTCGCGGCGTCAACACAGCGGCTACGCGGGCCTCGCGCTGCGGCCGCGCCGCGCCGCGGACGGGCCGGCCACGTCGACCGGGGCGCGGCTGCTGGACCGCGCGCCCCGGACGGTGCAGGAGCTGGCGGACGGGCTGGGCTACTCCCGCTCGCACGTCACGTCGGTGATGACCAAGACCTGGCAGGAGACCCCCGGCGCGACGCTGCGCCGCGACCGCATCGTGCGGGCGGCCGAGCTGCTGGGCCAGGGCTTGTCGGTCAAGGAGGTGGCGCGGCAGGTCGGTTACGCGGACCACCGCAGCTTCGGCCGGGCGTTCCGTCGACAGTTCGGCGTCGCGCCGTCGAAGTACCGGCCGAGCCGCGGGGAAAATGGCGGGTAGCCGTTTGCCCTTCGACCGGGCGGGGCGCTACATTCGGCCCATGACCGATCACGCCGACCCGCAGCGACCCACCCGTGACGACTACGCCGCCGCCGAATCGCTGGGGCTGCTGCCCTGCCCGACGCGGGTCCGGCTGACCGGCGGTGCGGCGCGGCTCGCCGCGGGCTTCCCGATCGCCTTCACGGACGAGGCCGCGCGGCCCGCCGCCGAGTTGCTCGCCGCGCGGCTCGCCGCGGCCGGTGGGCCGACGCATCCGGTCGCCGCGGGGTCGACCGCCGCGGTCGTTATCGACGCGGGGTCCGTCGAACGAAACGACGACCCCGGACAGATCGACGAGTCGTACCGGCTGGACATCGACGGCGACGCTGGGGCCGCGGTGCGGATCGTGGCGGCTTGTACCGAAGGAGCGCTGCGCGGGGTCCAGACACTGGTCCAACTTCTGAGGCACCTCCACTCCGCAGCGGGCAGCGACCGTGAGGTTCCCCGCCTGCGGATCGAGGACCGGCCGCGTTTCGGCTGGCGGGGGCTGCACCTCGATGTCAGCCGGCACTTCTTCGACGCCGACGAGGTCTGCCGGCTGATCGACCTGGTCGCACTGCACCGGATGAACGTCTTGCATCTGCACCTGACCGACGACCAGGGCTGGCGGCTGCCGTCGGGCCGTTACCCCCGCCTGACCGAGGTGGGGGGGTATCGCGACGCGACGCTGATCGGCCACGACCACGACCGGCCCCGGCGGTACCGCGACGGACGCTACGGCGGCGCTTACACCCCCGACGACTTGCGCCGTATCGTCGCCCACGCCGCCGGTCGGGGCGTCCATGTCTTGCCCGAGATCGATTTGCCGGGGCACACGCAGGCGGCCATCGCCGCGTACCCCGAGCTGGGCACCGGCCCCGGGCCCCGCGGCGTGCGGCGGCACTGGGGTATTTCGACGTCGGTGCTGAACCTCGAGGAGTCCACCGTCGAGTTTGCCCGCCGGGTGGTCGCCGAGGCGTGCGCGTACTTCCCCTGCGACTGGTTCCACCTCGGCGGCGACGAAGTTGTCACCACCGAGTGGTCCGAGGACCGGCGGACGCAGGACCGGCTCCGCGAACTCGGCCTGGCCGACGAGGCCGCGGCCCAGAGCTGGTTTTTGCGCCGCGTCGCGTCCACGCTGGCGGAGCAGGGCAAGCGGATGGTCGGCTGGGACGAAATCCTCGAGGGCGACCCGCCGCCCGACGCGATGGTGATGTCCTGGCGGGACGCGGCGTCCGGGGTGCGGGCCGCCCGGGCGGGGCGCGAGGTCGTGATGACGCCGATGCAATCGACGTACTTCGACCAGTACCAGACGGACGACCCGGCCGGCGAGCCGCTGGCGATCGGCGGGCACGTCCCGCTTGAACGGGTGTATGCCTTCGACCCCGCGGCGGGCGTCACCGACCCGCGGATCGCCGGCCGGATCCGCGGGGCCCAAGGGCAGCTCTGGACCGAGTACACGCCGGACTGGGACACGCTGACCGTCCGCGCCTTCCCGAGGCTTTGCGCATTGGCCGAGTCGCTGTGGTCGGGGCCGGACCCGCGGGGGCTCGGCGCGCTGCGGAGGCGGCTGACCGGTCATCTGACGGGGCTGGCTCCGCTGGGCGTCGCCCGGCACGGGCCGGTCTGAGGCCCGGGCCCCGGATCGGGGGCTTATCTCAATCAAAAGATCACATTCGGAGTTGATTTGGCACTTGTTCATCCGCAGGCGTCGCTTACGTTTATCCGATCAGACAGACGGACCGCTCCGCGGGCCCGGCGTGGAACCCTCGCCCGCGACCCGTTTCACGCCGCCCGCGGGTTGAGGACTCAATTCAAGGAGACCCAGTCGTGACGAAAATCCCCCGCTCGCGCAGTTCGTGCGACGCGTTTACCCTGATCGAGTTGCTGGTGGTGATCTCGATCATCGCGCTGCTGATCGGGCTGCTGCTGCCCGCCCTCGCCGCAGCGCGGGATACCGCGCGGACCACGGGCTGCCTCAGCAACCTCCGCAGCACGCTCCAGGCGGCGAACGTGTACGCCACCGAGGAAGACGGCTTCCTGCCGCGGGGCTACGACGACCGCGGCACCGCCGACGGCAGCGACGACTACGACTGGTCGATCATCCTGCGGCGGGTGATGTCCAACAGCGGCGGGACCACCTACAGCACGGACAGCGACCTGCTGGCGGATTACTTCGCCTGCCCCTCGGCCGAGAAGCTGTCCAACGATAACCAGCTTCATTACTCGGCCCACCCGGGGCTGCTGCCCGACGGCGACGACATCCCGCAGTACCGCATCGACCGGGCACGCCGCACGACCGAGGTCGCGGTGTTCTTCGACGGCACCACCCCGGCGGACTTCGGAGGCAACGCGGCGGCCACGGCGTATAACCTCGACGAAGCCAACATCTACATCTACCCGCCGCCGTCGTTCACCCGCGCACCGAAACCTTATGACGCGGGGGAGGCCGACAACGACGAGCCGATCCGCGCCGCAACCGCGGACGACACCACCGGCTTCAACCCGGGCAATTACCGTTACCGGCATAACGGCGACACGGTCGGGACCACGGGTTTTCTCGACGGCCACGCCGCCTCGGTCAACGAGAGCGAAGGCCTGCCGCGGTCGGCGGTCCGCATCGACCCGTGAGCGGCGCAGCCTTCCCAAGACGGTCGGCGGCGCCGGTGGTGTGGGCGTTTTTGGTTGCTGGGCTTACGCCGGCGGTGGGGGCCGCGGCCGAGGAACACTGGCGGGTCGAGCGTCACGAGGGGGTGACGCTCCGGCAATCGCACGACGCGGCAGCGGGCGTAACGCGGATCGATGTGGCCGTGCCGCCCGGCTCGGGAGGGCAGGGCTGGCACGGCCAGGTCTACGACTTGCGTCCGGCCGGCTGGGCCGCGCGGGCGGGTACGGTCGAACTGTCGTTCGAAGTCCGGGCGGACCCCGCACGGGTCGTCACGGTCGTTGCGCAGGAAGCGGACGGGGAATACCGCAACCTCGGATTCGCACGGGGCGTCGAGGCGACGGCGGGCTGGACCCGGCACCGCTTCGCGTTCGAGCTCGATACGGATCGGCCGACCCGTGTGCCGAATTTTGTGCTGGGGGACCGCAGCGGTACGGTATGGCTGCGGGACGTGCGGGTGCGGACGAAAGCGCCCGATCAAGACCAAACGCAGCCCGCTAAGGAGCCGAGCGCGCCCGCGGCGGTCGAGTTCATCCGCCGGTCGCACCGCACGGCCGGTTGGCAGTTCCAGCAGCACGCCTCCGCCCGGGTCGGGTTGACGACCGAGGGCGACAGCCTCCGGGCGAGTGTGCTCGAAACCGGCGACGAGTCCTGGCACGCCCAGCTCTTCCGGCTGACCGGGCCGCTGCTCCGGGGCGAGCCGTACACCCTGCGCTTCGAAGCGCGTGCGGAGCCGGCTCGGTCGGCTTACCTGGCGGTCAACCGTTCGGGTCCCGAAGATTTCGGACCGGCCGGGCTGTCGCGGAGCGTGCGGCTAGAGCGTGAGTGGTCGACCCACGAGATCAACTTTTCTCCCGAAGCGGGCGGCGAGCTACGGGCACCCTACCTGGCGTTAGGTGATGTGGCCGGCGACGTGTGGCTGCGTAACGTCTCGCTGGTCGGCCCCGGCGATCCGGCGGCCGAAGGTGCGGGCCTGGTGCCGCCGCCGGGCGCGTTCGCGTTCCCGCTGCCGTGGGACGACGCCGTGCCGGGGACGGCCACCGACTTCTCCGCGCTCAACCACCGGCCGGCCGGGGTCCACGGCCCGGTGCGCGTCGCTGGCCGGCATTTCGTCACCGCCGACAACGGGGAGCGCATCCGCTTCTGGGGCCTCAACGTCGGCGGCCCCGAGTTGTTCGCCGCCGACCCGTCGGATTACCGGCCGTACGCCAAACGGCTCGCCAAGCACGGGTTCAACGCGGTGCGGCTGCACCACCTGGATAACGCCTGGGGTAGGCAAGCCGGCCACAGCCTCTGGAAGCCCGGTGACGGCCCGCTTGAGGTCGACCCGCAGCGGCTGCGCGACCTGCACGCCTTCATCGACGCGTGTGTCGCCGAGGGGTTGTACATCAACGTCAACTTGAAGGTCAGCAAGGAACTCGGCGAGGCCGACGGCATGCCCGCTTCGATCCGGGACGTCGATACGGTCGCACACCAGAAGCGGGTCGATCGCTTCTACCCCCCGCTGATCAAACACCAACTGGATTTCGCGAGCGTCCTCCTGGAGAGCCGCAACGCGGCGGGGGTCCGCCTCGCCGATCACCCCGCGTTGTGCGCGGTCGAGCTGAGCAACGAGAACTCCCTGGTCGGCTGGCACTACGACCCGCCGGGGCAGGGGCTGGCCACGCTGCCCGAGCCGTTCCGTGGCGAGCTACGGGCGCAGTGGAACCGCTGGCTGCGGGCGAAGTACAGCAACGACGACGCGCTGGCCGAGGCGTGGCGTTTGCCCGAGGCCGCCGCGGAAGACCCGGCCCCCATCGCCGAGACGGCCGCTTGGCGCACCCTGACCCACGACTCCGAAGTCCGCTTACGGCAACCGACCGGCTCCGGCGATCCTGACGACCCCGTACGCTTCGTGACCGAAAACACCAACGGGACCGATTGGCACGCGCAGGCCGTCCTGGACCCGCTGCGGCTGCGCGAAGGCGCGGCGTACCTGCTGCGCTTGACCGCGTCGGCCGATCGGCCGCGCGACCTGCGGATGTCGCTCGATCAGTTCCCGTCCGAGGACGGCCGCAGCGCGGGGTTCGCCGCGTCCGTCCGCCTGGGCGTCGAGCCCAAAACGTTCGAGCTGCCGATGACCGTCACGGAGAACGGCCCCGAGGGCGTCCGGCTGTCGCTGCAGCTCGGCGGCGTCGACGGCGCCGTGACGCTCCACGAGATCGCGATCCGGCCCGCCCCCGCCGGACACCTGCCCCCGCCGCCGCAGTCCCTGGCCGACGGCAGCGTCGAGTTTGACCCGGTCCTCGGCCGCGCGATGCGGCGGGACTGGCATGCGTTTCTCGTCGAAACCGACCGCCGTTTCGCCGCGCGGATGACCGCGCACCTGCGCGAAGGGATCGGCACGGACGCCCCGGTTGTGGATTCGCAGGCCAGCTGGGGCGGCGTCACCGCCTACGCCCGGGAGGCGGGCAGCGACTTCCTCGACGCGCACGAATACTGGCAGCACCCGGCGTTCGCGGGCCGGCTGTGGGACCCGGCCAACTGGACCCAGACGCCGGCGAGCTTCGTCTCGCACCTGGCCGAGGGCGGGCGGCGTGGGCTCGCCGCGGCGGCGTGGGCCCGAGGTCACAAACGGCCTTACACGCTCAGCGAGTTCGACCACCCGGCCCCCAACCCGCTGCGATCGGACATGCTCCCCGTGGCGGCCGCGTTCGCCTCGCTCCAGGACTGGGACGGCCTCTACCTCTACGCGGCGGGCCCTTTCGGCCGCGCCGCGGAAGACGCCGGCGACACCGACCGCATCAGCGGCTTCTTCGACGTCACCGCCGACCCCAGCCGCTTCGCGTTCTCCGGCACGGCCGCCGCCGTGTTCCGCGGCCACCACGTGCCGACCCACCCCCAACACATCACGCTCCGCCTGCCCGCTTCGCCGTGGGACGTCGCGACGCACCAGCACGCCCACTGGCAACGCCACGCCGAGACGGCCGACGCCACGGCGATCGCCTACGCGTGGTCCATCGAGCCCCACGCCCCCGTCGCGTCGCCGCAAGTCGAGGTCGAGGACCGCGGCGGCGAGTCCGCGGTCCGGCTGCGTCACCACGGACCGCACCCCGTCCTGGAGGTCGCCGCCGACACCTTCTGGGCCGTGGCCAGCCGGGGGTTTCGGGGACGCATCACTCACCCGAGCGGGCTCTACGAGTTCGGATTCCCGGCGGACGCCGAGACCCCGGCGACCGTCACGGTCTTGTCCCGCGACGGTTTGCCCCTGACCGAAAGCCGACGCGTCCTCGTCGGCGTGGCCGGCGATAGCGTGAACGCGGGCATGGCCTGGAACGATCAGCGCACCAGCGTCGGCACCGCGTGGGGCGACGGCCCGGTTTACGTGTTGCCGATCGACCTGGACCTCAAGTTCCCCGACGCATCGACCCGCGTGGCCTGCTACCCGCTCGATCCGACCGGGGCGCGGCGGCCTGCCCTGCGTGCCGACTCCACGGGGCGGGTGAATCTGCGTGGCGGCCGGTCGGTGTGGTTCGAGATCGTCGCGGCCGACGGGCGGTGAGCTTCGAGTGGTCCTTAAAAACCAAACAGACCCGTGAGCCTGAAACTCCGGCCAAGAACGATCAGCCCGACCACCGTTACCGCCTCGTTGACACCGACGAAGCTGCCCGGCCCAAGGGCCGCGGCGCGCCCTGATCGGCGCGACCCGTAATAGGCTGCCGACGGGGGCCGGCAAGGGCCGGCGGTCCGCGCCCAAGTCATGTCGCGTCGACGAAGCGCTCGGGCGGGAGATCGTGACGCAAGGGACGGGCGCGGACGTACTCGCGGCGCTCGATCTTCCCGACGGTCGGCGGTGCCGCTGCGGAGACGCTGCGCACGACGGCACCGCGGGCCCCGGCGCGGGCGATCGTATAGGGCCAATCTCGATGTCATCCCGCTGATGAAGATCGCCCGCGCGATGTCGCGTTTGGGCATGGGTGGTGGGGGGGTGGTGCGGGCCATCATCGACCCCTGTCGGCTGCCGGCCGGGGACGGGGTGGCCGTGGACCCGTCGGCGAGCGATGAGCTTGTCGCGGCCGTACACCGGCCCGACAGTTTCGCCCCTCTACCCGCGCGATCGCGGGTCCCATGTCGATGACCCGGGCCGACGCCCCGAGCGAGAGCTCGTCGCGGCCGGCCGCATCGCCGAAAGCATCACCGGGTACCGGCAACGCGTCGCCCCCCTGCCTTCCGGCCAACACACCGGGGTTTGATTAACCTTCATCGAAGAGAGCGATCCGCGATGCACCGCGTCACCGCTGCGGTGCCGCGCTTGCATCGGCGGATGTCAGATGGTCGGGGGTGGCCCCGACCTGTCTGGCCCGTCGCCGGCGGTACATGCTCAACGTACGGGGCCTGCCGTGGCGGGCGAACCGTATCCCGCCGGCCGGTCGCGGAACCAGCGATAGGCCGAGGCGACGATGTCGGTCAGATCCGTGTGGCGGGCTGACCAGCCCAGCTCTTCCCGGATCTTCGAGACGTCGGCGTATAGCGTCGGCGGGTCGCCCGGCCGACGGGGGTGCATCTCATACGGAACCGGCCGACCCGTCGCCCGCTGCACCGCCTCGATCACCTCCCGGATCGACCGCCCTCGCCCCGTCCCAAGGTTTAAGGTTAACGATTGACTCGCCATCTCCGACAGCCCGCTTGCTAGCACCCCGAGCACCCGCAGGTGGGCGTCGACTAGGTCCTCGACATGGAGGTAGTCGCGGACACAGGTACCGTCGGGTGTGTCGTAGTCGTCCCCGTAGACCTGCAGGGCGGGCCCGGTGCCCGTCGCCGCTCGGATCGCGTTGGGGATCAGGTGGGTCTCCGGCCGATGGTCTTCGCCGATCGACCCGTCCGCCGCCGCCCCCGCGACGTTGAAGTACCGCAGCTGGGCGTACTTGAAGTCCGGCCGCGAAGCCGCGTGGTCCGCCAACATCCGCTCGAACATCAGCTTCGACCACCCGTACGGGTTGATCGGCCGCTGCGGCGTCTGCTCCGTGATCGGCAGCGTCTCGGGCACCCCGTAGGTCGCGCAGGTCGAGCTGAATACCAGCCGGTCGATCCCGGCCAAGTCCATCGCCCGCAGCAGGTTCAGGCTCCCGACGGTGTTGTTGTGGTAGTAGCGCAGCGGCTCGGTGACCGACTCGCCGACATAAGCGAGCGCCGCAAAGTGCAGGACCGCGTCGAGGTCGTGCCCCCGGAAACGCTCGGCGAGTTCCTCGACCGGCGTCTCGGCCAGGTCAGCTTTGATGAGCGGTACGTCCGGGGGCACCGCCGCCCGGTGGCCGCGGTCGAGGAGGTCGAGGACAACGCAGCCGTGGCCGGCGTCACGCAAAGCGCGGACGGCGTGGGAGCCGATATAACCCGCCCCGCCGGTGACCAGTACGTTCATGGTTCCGCGATCCTCGGAGGCCGTGAAGCCGTTTTATCTGACGCGGTTCGCTTCTTGCTCTCTACCTATCGGCCAAGCTCACGGACCGAGCTCTAACGATATTCTGGTTCCTGACGGCTCGCCACCCGCGGCAACCACGCCCCGTCTGTCTTCACATGACCGAAAGCCCCTCCGTCACGACTGGCCTTGGCAGTTGGGCAAGGGGGCGGGTGGATATCAGGCGGTCGTTGGCTAGGGACCAATGGCTAGAGTAGACGAGAAACACGGGATTCATTAGGCTTTCTTAACCGAAAACCCAACCTTGGGGTCGGCCGGTGGACTACCTCGGAGTGCTCTCGGGTCTTGCCGATTTTTTGTCTACGCACTTGCATCGGTATTACGGTTTAGTCGGAGGTCGGTCCCGTGGCAAAAATCCTGCACGTCATCGGCTCGCTTGATCCGGCCGACGGCGGGCCGCCCAAAATCGCGTCTTGCCTGGCCGCCGCACAAGCGGGCGACGGCCACGACGTGAGGCTGTTGTTCTGCGCCACGGACGGACAGGTGGACGCCGAGAATCCCATGCTGGAGTCGATACCCGACATCGGGCGGGTAGAACTGCTAACAACCGCCCGGCCGGGTTATCGCCGAGTGCTGGGTCTCAGCCGTCCCGCGGAAGAGGTGCGTCGGTCGGTGGACTGGTGCGAGGTCGCGCACCTGCATTCGGTATGGGACCCTATTTTGCCCGTTACCGCGCGTGAGGCGCGGCGGTCGCGGCGCCCCTACCTCGTCTTACTCAACGGCATGCTAGACCCTTGGAGCATGAGTCAGAGCCGGTGGAAAAAGACCGCGGCTATGCACGCGGTCTACCGGAAGATGCTTAACGGGGCTCGCACGCTGCATGTCGGTAACGCGGACGAAGAAAATCTGATCGATCGGCTGGGTCTCGACACGTCGGCCACCATCATTCCCAACGGGGTGTTCCCGGAAGAGTTCGAGGACCTCCCGCCAGACGGAGAGTTCCGGTCGTCGGTTCCGGAACTGGGGGATGATCCTTTCGTATTGTTTCTCAGCCGTCTGCACTACAAGAAAGGGCTGGATGTTCTGGCGGATGCGTTCGCCTATCTGCTCGGCCGCTGTCCGTCGGTCCGGATGGTCGTAGCGGGTCCGGACGACGGCTACCGCGGCGAGTTTATCCGGCGTGTCGCCCAACTTGGTCTCGGAGGGAGGGTGCACCTAACCGGGCCGCTTTACGGTCGGGCCAAGTATGCGGCGTTGGTCGACGCGACTTGTTTCTGCCTGCCTAGCCGACAAGAAGGCTTCAGTGTGGCGATCACGGAGGCTTTGGCGGTGGGCTGTGTGCCGGTGATTACGAAGGGGTGCCATTTCCCGGAGGTCGCTTCGGAGGACGCGGGTTGGGTCGTTGAACTTTCCGCCGACGAGGTTGGCGAGGCATTGATGCAGGCGGTGAGGCCGGGCGCGTCGAGGTAGTGCTCTTTGAGCTGATTGCCCAAGGGCGCTAGCTTCGGCTGGATGTTCTCAACCCAGTGGAGGTAGGCCTTTTCGATATCTTCGTCGTCGGTGTGGCAGGCGTGGTTGATGTTGAGCCGGCTGCCGAACTCGCCGACGACGGCGGAGAGCTCGGAGTAATCGGCCAGCCACCGCTCGATCGCCTCGCCGGTCGGCAACTCGCGGTCCAACAGGGCGCGGTAGAGCGGCTCGAGCTGGTCCCACTCGGCGGGTTCGAGGTCGGCGGGGGCGTAGCGGCGAACGGGGGGTGTGGTCGAGTCGGTCGCGGTCATAACGGATCCCGGGCGGAGTAAAGACATCGTGGAGTGTAGCTTCGCAAACCGGTGACCTGCCTGTATCGCGGTTCGGCAGGCAGTCACTGGAGCCGGAACTCGTCGTAAGCGACGAGCATGGACCGCGCGACCTTGTCCCAGGTGAACCGCTGTTCGACCAGCCGCCGGCCTCGCGCTCCCATCGCCACCGCGGCGGCGGGGTCGGCGAGGACTTCCAGGAGGTGCCTGGCGATCGCTTCGGGTTCGAGGGGTACGACGTGCCCGGCGTCCTGCTCGGCCAGCTCGGGGAAGTGGCAGGCCTCGGACACGACCACCGGGCAGCCGGACGCCAGCGCCTCGAGGATGGCGATGCTGAAGCCCTCCTGCCGGCTGGGAAGGCAGAAGCACGCGGCATCGACCAACGCGGCGAGCTTATCGCGGCCGTAGACCGGCCCGAGTACATGGACCCGCCCGGCCAGGTCCGCGGCGTGAATCGCCGACACGAAACCGGCTTCCGCGCCCTCGTCGGGGCCCACCACGACCAGATCGACCTCGGCGTGTTGGGCGGCGAGGGCGGTAAAAGCCTGGGCGAGAATGTCGAGGCCCTTCTTGTAATGCAGGCGGCCGAGGAACAGGACGAAAGGCCGGTCCGCCAGCTCCGGGTGGGCGGTCCGGAACGTGCCCTCGGATGGTAACGGGTCCAGTTCTTCGAGCGTGATGCCGTTGGGGATGACGCGGCTGGGCGACCGGAAGCCGACGGGGGTTGCCCGCCGGACTTCGTCGTCGTTGAGCATGTGGACGAAGGCGGCCCCGCTGAGCATGCGGCGGTAGAACATCGTGAGGGCGATCCGCTTCTTGAGTTTCTTCTGCGACAGTGCCCAGGGGTCGAGCATGCCGTGGGGCGTCACGGTGTAGGGGGTGTGGTGTTGGCGTGCCGCCCGGGCCGCGTGGAGAAGGACGGGTTCCCAGACCCCATGGAGATGAACGAAATCCGCGTCGGCGACGACCGGTGACGTGTCGCCGTGGTCGTCGACGAAGCGGAGCGTGGCCGTGTCGTGGCCCGGCACGGAGGCCCAGGCATCGCGGACCGCGTCCTGATCAGCCGTAACGTCACGGCTGAGCAGGGTGACGTCGTGCCCCTCGGCGGCCTGCGCCACGCCCAGGCGCGTCATGACCGCGGGCGGCCCGCCCGTCCGGGGGTGTAAGCTGCCGATTACATGTAAGATCCGCAATTTTCGGCTCCGGATTCGTCGCCGCGTCGCGGCGTGTTCCCAAGTTATACCGCTCCGTCGACATCGCCCGCCCACAGACAACCACGCCTACCCCCGGACGCCGCCGGAGCAACCCGGACCGACCCATGACGCCGCCCCGCATCCCGATCGCGTTTATCGGCAACGAGATGCCGCCGTACCGTCGGCACCTGCTCGAATGCCTAGCCGAAGGGCTTTCCGGGGTGCCGGGGGTCGAGCTGCACTGCCTGTTCACGCACGACCCGGCCATGCTCTCGATGCCGTGGGAAGACGACGGCACCTCGCCGATCCGGCCCGTGTATTTCGATGATCCGATCCGCCACCACGACCGGCGTGAGCCGCGGCGCGAGCGGCGGCTGGCGCGGCGGATCGCGGACTACCTGACCCAACACGGCGTGCGCCTGGTGATCCTGCACGGTTACAACGACTTCTGCCGGCGCTGGCTGATCCGCTGGGCCGACGACCGCGGGCTGCCGCTGATCGTTAGAGGTGATTCGAACATCCTCGCCGACGGCCGGCTGCCGGCGTGGAAGCTGCTGCTCAAGCGGCTGATGCTTCGCCCCCTGCTCCGCCGCGCGGCCGGGACCGCGTCGATGGGCCGCGCTGGCCAAGCCTTCTTCCGGTTCTACGCCGACAGCGACCGGCCGAACTTCTACCTGCCCTGCTACCCCGACCTCGACGCGATCCGCCAAGCCGTGCAAGACGTACCGACCGACTGGATGATGACCCAAGGCCTGGACCCCGACCGCAGCCGCTTCCTTTATTCCGGCCGGCTGGTGCCGCACAAGGGCGTGGACCGGCTGATCGACGCCTTCGCCGAGGTCGCGGAAGGCCGGCCCGAGTGGGACCTGCTGATCTGCGGGGACGGGCCGGAGGGCGACACCCTGCAAAGCCGGGTGCCCGAAAACCTCCGCGGGCGCGTGGCCTGGTTGGGCTTCCAGCAGTTCGACGGCGTGTGCCGGGCCTACGCCGCGAGCGACGTGCTGGTCCACCCCAGCACGTTCGAGCCCTGGGGCATCGTCATCACCGAGGCGATGGCCGCCGGCCTGCCCGTCGTCGCCACCTCGGTCACGGGCGCCGCCTTTGAGCTGGTCGAGCCCGGCGTCAACGGCGAACTCGTCGAACCCGGCGACCACCGGTCGCTCGTTCGGGCCATGGCCTGGGCCTCGGACCCCGTCCGACGGGACGACCTGTCGGAAGCCAGCCGTCAACGAATCGAGGATTGGCGGCGGGACATGCACCCGGGCCGCGGCGTCGCGGACATCATGCACCACTTCGGGCTGACTTCCGTGGCGCCCACGCCGACCCGTGAAGGATCGCGCCGATGAAACGATTTTTTCGCCGTTATCCTTGCACATTCTTTTCGGTGTTTCCCCTCGCCGTTCTGTGGCTCGGATTGCCGGCCGCGGGGCAGGCGCTGCTGTCCGCCCCGGTCGTGGCGAAGCTCTACGGCCTGCGCGGGGTATCCCAGAGCCGCGTCGAGCCGGGCGAGTCGGTCTGGGTGTGGGGCGTCGGCCTCGGCAAAATGGAAGTTGAGCTCGTGCAGGCGGCCGAGACCGAAGCGGGCACCAACCAGCCTCCGTCCGCCGGCTTCGTGATGCAGAGCCCCGGGCAAGCGGCGTGGTACGACAAGGACTACGTCAGGATCGTGCGGTTCGATCGCCCGGGACGGTATGTCTTGCGTTTGCCGAAGACGACACGACGGCTGGCCGAAGGCTTGCACCACGAACTCACGGTCGAGGTGATCCCCGACGTGGCGAGGGAAGACCTGGTGTTCGCCCCCGGGCTGCACGTTCTGAAAACCCCGATCGTCCTGCGGCCCGCCACCCGTGTCGTGGCCTACGGCGCGACGTTCGACGCCGGCGGCGGCCCGCTGTTCGTCATGGCCCCCGACTGCCGGATCGAGGGGGGAACCTACCGCAACTTCTCGCAGATCGGCGCCCGCGGCGACGGCCGCGACCTGCTCATCCGCCACGCCACGTTCGTCGACGGCAAGCTCGGCCACACCTGGCCGCTCCGAGGCCTCGAGCTCACCGAGTGTCTGTTCGACCGGACATCCTTGAACCTCCACGACGCCACCGGGGTCTTCGTCCACCGCTGCCGATTCACCGGCGTCTCACCCGGCCACCCGATACATGTTCTTAAAGCCGAAGGCCTAGCCTTGGTCGAAAATCTCTTTGACGCGACTGATCGAGGCCTGGTCTATCAGCCGCGACAAGGTTCGGTTACTAATACCTTCAACTATCGTAACCGTTTCAGGAACATCGATATGGTTTCGAACGGCAACGAAGTTCTACTTATTGAAGGCGGAAAGTACGAATTTAGACACAACCTCGATATGCACAGTCGAATTACGGAGTGTAGCAATTCGTCAGTTTCACTTTGGGGTGCATGGGCCACTAACAACCTGTGGGTCGGCCTTGTACATGATGGCCCGGCCGGGATATTCTGTTTCCCTGACGGTAAAGGAGATGGTGATACCGAGCAGACCGGTAATGTTTGGGTTGGTTGTGAAATCGTAGGCGGCTTATTTTTTGGCCCTCGTACGGTCGATAACCTCTTTATCGGCGGGATCGTCTCCGCTTCGGTCCGCCCTACGCTCAACGGACGTCACATTAAAAGGGTTATGGGCCATGAACGCGGGGCCCTGGTACGTTCCCGGGGGGTGGGCAACCGGGTGATCCGCTGCCTGCTGATCCCCGCGGCGGGTCAACCTACCGCCGAGCGGGTGCTGCTGATAGAGTCCGAGGTACACATACACACCGGCCCACACGACGGAAGCATAAGCCCATGACGACGGGTTACGTAACCAGCGTTGCGGCAGGACACCCGGCGGCCGATGCGGGCCGGGCGGTCCGGTCCGACCGCTCCCCCGTCGTGGCGGTTCTCTTGTTGCTGCCGGTTTTAATCGCCTTGGCGTCGTGGCTCGGCGGCGGGACCGCGTTTCTCACCGACGCCGCGATGACCGTGGCGACCACGCTCTGTGTGCTGGGCATCATCCTTGAGTTGCGGTCGTTCAACACCCGGATCGGCGTGGGCGCGTTGACCCTGTACGGCGGTTTCCTGATCTGGATCGCCCACGACTACTTCACCTACTGGGGTTTCCGCGACCTGATCGACGCCAGCTCGACCCGCATCGCGTCCGGCAACGCCGGCCTCTCGGTCTTGGCCGAAGCCGCTTTCGCCAACACCCTGCTCTTGGCCTGCGCGGCCTTCGGGCTCCTCTTGCCCTGGCCCGCGAAGCTGCTCAAGCCCTTCACGGTGGTCCCGGAGCCCAACTCCCCCTCCGCCTACGTCTGGATCCCGACGGTCCTCTGTGTGATCGGGCTCGTCCCGTTTTTTCTCTTCACGAACGAGCCCTTCTACACGGCGATCCTCAACGAGATCCTGGGGGGCTACGGCGGCAGCGCAGCGTGGACCGTCGGACGCACGGGCAACACCAACTACAGCTGGGGCGGCTACGTCGCGCACTTCATTACGCTCGGGGTGGCCGGCGGGGTGCTGGCGGGCTGCCTCGCGACCTACCTCCCCCGGCTCGGGACCGCCCGTCGCACCTACCTCTACGCGATCTGGGTGTTTTGGACCCTGCTGCAGTTCGGCACCGGGGCCCGGGGCAAGCTGGTGGCGATCGTCATGCCCGTCGTGGTGATCGCGTTCCTGCGGATGTCGGTCGAGGTCGCGCAGCGGGCGCGGCGTGTCAGCCTCAAGGCCTACGCGGCGAGCTTCGTCCTTGTCGGCCTGCTCTACGTTGCGGTCCAAGCCATGAATGTTCGGAACCTTGGTTTCACCGAGGTGGACGTGGTCGCCCAGGCCACTTCGAAGGTCGAAGGCAACGAGATGTTCACGGCCGGCCTCACCGCGTTCTCCCTCGTCCCGGAAAAAGTTTCGCCTTTCTACGCGACGTTCCCCGGCGCCGCACTAATTCGCCCACTCCCGGACACCGCGATCCGTTTCGCGCTGCACCCGATCCCGAGGGCGTTGTGGCCGGGCAAGCCGATCGACCCGGTGTGGCTCTGGTACAACGAAATGGTGACGGGGAAAAGCGCCGAAGAAAAAGGCACAACCGTCTCCACTAGCCTCGCCGCAGAGTGGTACGTCCGCTACGGCATCGTGGGGGTCGTCCAGGGTGGGCTACTGTTTGGTTTCTTACTGGTCGGCGTGGAATTGGTGATCCGGCGCGACCCGTCCCGGGCCATGACGGTGTTTATCGCGTTGGGTGTGCTCGCCTACCTCTTCCGGGCATTCCGCAATTTCAATCCCGCCAACTTGGTGCCCGTGTTTCTGGCGGCGATCTTCCTGGCGGTGCTGATCCGCACGCTTAATCTCGTCATGCCGGCCAAAAGTAACTGATGGCCGGTGGAGAGACGGCCATCGAGCGTGAAACGGGAAACGAGACGCCCGGCTGGTTGGTTTCGATGATCGGTTCACGCCAGCACTACGCGGTGCCGCGGGTCTTCGCTCGGACGGGGGGGCTGCGACACTTCTACACCGACGCCTGGTACGGGCGTGGTCGGGAAACGCTGCGGCGGCTCGGAGCCGCGGGCCGCTCGATGGCGGGGCGGTACCACCCCGAGCTGGCCGGCGTATCGATCACCGCTTTCAACCTCGGCGACCTCGCTTGGCGTTTCCGCAAGGCACAACGCCGCACCGGCGCAGACCGCACGTCGCTGTACCGGTTTTACCACGATTTCGGCCGGTGGTACGCCTCGGCTGTCCGCGACCGGGTTTTGCGTCTCGGCCCCGATCCGAAGCGGCACGCGTTTTTCGGCTTCAACACCGGCAGCCTCGAAACCGTCGAAGCCCTCCGCGGACGGGGCGTCTTCACCGTCGTCGACCAGATCGACCCCGCCCGCACCGAGGAACGCGTCATCGCCGAGGAGGTCGAGCGTTGGCCGGGATGGGAGTCGGCCCCGGGTCGGGTCCCCGACTCTTTCTTCGAGCGGCTCGACCGCGAGTGGGCCGCCGCCGACCGCGTGCTGGTCAACTCGGCCTGGTCGGCCGACGCCCTCGTCGAGCAGGGCGTCGACCGACGCAAGGTCCTGACCGTGCCGCTCGCCTACGAGCCGACGGCGGTCGCGGCGCCCCCGGCTCGACCACGGCCCGACGGCCCGCTGCGGGTGCTCTGGCTCGGCACGGTGAACCTCCGCAAGGGCATCCCGTACCTGATCGAGGCCGCGCGGCGGGTCGCCCCGTCCGACGCGGTTTTCGACATCGTCGGACCCCTGAAGATCAGCGAACGGGCCGTCGCCGACGCGCCGTCCCACGTGACGTTCCACGGCCGAGCCACCCGCGACCGCGCCGACGGGTTCTACCGGGCCGCCGATGTCTTCGTGCTGCCGACCCTGTCGGACGGCTTCGCGATCACGCAGCTCGAAGCGATGGCTCACGGCCTGCCCGTCATCACCACCCCGCGCTGCGGCGATGTCGTCCGCGACGGCACGGACGGCCGGCGCGTCGAAGCAGGCAGCGTCGATGCATTGGTCGAAGCGATCGAGTGGTTCCTGAACCGTCGACCACAGCTGCCGGAGCTGTCCGAGCAGGCCAGAGCACGAAGCCGAGACTTCTCGCTCGATGCCTACGGCCAACGCCTCGATGCCGAGCTTAAACGAACCGCTAAACACACCACGAACTAGTGACCCATGCGATGAACCCACCGAAGATCACGATTGTCACCCCCAGCTACCAGCAGTCTGCCTTTCTTGAACGCACCATCAAAAGCGTGCTCGATCAGGAGTATCCCAACTTGGAATATCTCGTTTTTGACGGCGGCTCCACCGACGGATCGGTCGATATCATCGAGCGTTACGCTGATCGGATCAATCATTGGCAGAGCGAAAAAGACAACGGCCAGTCCGACGCCATCAACAAAGGGCTCAAGCGAGCGGCCGGCGACATTATCGGCTGGCTGAACAGCGACGACACCATGACGCCAGGCTCGCTGGACCGGATCGCAAGGGCCTATGTCGATCACCCAGACGTCGACCTCGTCTACGGACACACCTGCCACATCAACGCAGACGATCGCATCATCCGTCGGCTGGTCGCGCTGCCGACCGACGACGACGAATTGATTCACCGCAACCGCAACGTGTTCGCCCAGCCCGGCACGACGTGGCGGAAGAGCCTGCAGGACCGCATCGGCCTGCTCGACGAGTCGCTGCACTACACGATGGATTGCGACTTCTGGATCCGTGCGGCCAAGGCGGGCAAGCTGCTGGCGATCCCGCATCACCTCGCGAACCTTCGCGTTCACGGCGAAACTAAGTCCACCGGTTTCGTTGAGCGATTCACGGCCGAGCAGGAGAAACTCGACGAGCGTTACGGCAAGGAAGACCGCTCGCGGCCCGCCAAGCGACGCTATCGGATACGGCGGATGTTTCGGTTGGCTACGAACCCTCGCGCGATCGCGTTTCGCCTAGGTCAGGAATGAGCGTACGCTCAGCCCCGCGAGGTCCAAGTCTTCGGCTTTGGCTTCACGAGGCTAGCCAAGAACAACACGGGGAAAGCGAGCAGATACTTGAGCCGGAATTGCCGAGCGTTCCAGACGAACGTACGGTTGTAGATGGACCAACTGGCGGCACGCCAGCCCCGGTTGAGGCAGTGAAGCGATGACGGGCGGGTGACGCGGGTCAGTATGGCTCGGCGCTGCCGGGCGAGCCTGGCCCCCCCGGGATACCCCGCTGCAAGCTCGCGATCGAGTAGGAAGATCACGCCTTTGACGTGGCGTTCACCATTGCCGGTGACGCGTGGCTGGTCGTGTGCACGCCACATCCAGGTAATAGGCGAGCGGACGGTGACGAACCCGGGCTCCGCTCCTAGGCGAAGCCAGAAGTCAACGTCCATCCCGTTGATTCGCAACGGTTCAAAGCCTGAGTGCTTGCGGAGGACATCGAGCCGGACGACAACCCCGCTACAACTCTGCAGCACCAGTGCTGGCTCGGTCATCTCGAAATACGACGGGTGCAACATGTGGTCGAGGTCTGGCCGATCGTTGCGTCTCATCAGGTGCTCAATATCGGCTTCATCGCGGAACGTGGTGACGGTCGCGCCGTAAACAAGCGATGGTGCGTCAGTCGACTCAATCACCCGCCGATAGATCGCCAAAGTGTTGGGCGTCATCAAGTCGTCGCTGTCGAGGAAGGCGACGTACTGACCCGCGGCCTGCTGGATGGCAAGATTGCGTGCTACGTTTTGGCCGGCGTTTTCTTGATGGAGCACGCGTGCTCGCGGCTCGTTAGCGACGGCCAGCAAGACCGCCTCCCGCGTAGACTCGTCCGACCCGTCATCGACGAGCAGCACCTCGAAGTCGGTTTCAGTCTGGTTTGTGACCGACGCGAGCGCTGCTATCGCGAAGTCCCCGCGGTTGTAGAACGGAATCACGACGGTAAAGAAAGATGACATCGGTGGTTCTTACCCTTCGGATTTCATCTCTCGAGCGGCGCTGGGCCGGTTTGCGCAGCATCATTTGTCGGCCAGGCCGACTCTTTGGTTATATCGCTTTGATAACGAAGAAGTGGTGATACAAGTTCCTTGACGGGTTGCACTTCATTGATGATCCGCAGACCCATGTTGGATAACGCATTATCCATCAGCGTTGACACATTCGAGTCGAACTCGCAGTTGCGGAAGTACATGCGTCCGTTGGTGCGGCAGCCGAGGTGTACCCTGCGGCTTTCCATAATGCCGTGGTCGTTGTGTCGGATGAGGACGTACACTGGTCGAATGGTCGGGAGGCTGATGGCACCGCGCCTCGTGTTTGAGACAAGCGCCCGATTCCGCCGCCGTTACTCGGTGGCCAGTGAAGTGAGCGTGGTCAGGAGACGGTCGTTCAGTCGTTCGATGTTGAACTCTTGGTTTACCTTCGCCCAGCCGTTCCGGCGGTAGTCGCTCCATAGTCCGCGACGTCGTGAGACTTCGATGAGGACTTCGCAGAGGCCGTCGATGTCACGCTCCTCGGCGAGTCGGCCGCTGACCCCGTCTTCGACCAGTTCGGGGGTGCCGCTGTGCCTCGTAGCGATCGCCACCAGTCCGTAAGCCATCGCCTCCATGAGGGAGGTCGGGATACCTTCCTGATCGCCGTTGGCCGTCGTGACGCTGGGCAGCAGGAACACGTCGTGTTCCAACAGATAGTCGGTCACCTGCTCACGCGGCAGGGCGCCGACGAACTCGACCTCACCCCGCAGGTTGAGTTCGTTTCGGAGCGACTCCAGGTCCGGACGCTCGGGCCCGTCCCCCACGATCGAGTAGCGGAACTCGCCGATCCCACCGGCCTTGGCTTTGGCCAGGGCGCGTAACGCATAATCCAGCCCTTTCTTTTCGACCAGCCGGCACACCGAAAGGAATCGGACCGGCTCGTCTTCCCGGCCGTATTCGCCTCGGGGCGGCGGCCGGTCCGCCGTCGCCCACGGCGGCACGTCGACGCCGACGTGGTGAACGCGGACGCGGTCGGCGTCGTATCCGTCGTCCAGCAGCGCGTCACGCCACCGCCGGCTGATTGGCAGCATCAGTTCCGCCTGCCGGCGAAGTCGTGGGTAGAGCCGCTTGCCGGCGAGCAGCGGGGTCGACATGTCCAGCCCGTGGACGACCGTCGCCAAGGGCGCACGAAACGCCCCCAACGAACGCAGGCAGCACGCCGCGTCGCCGATCGGCCCGAAATGGGCAACAACGACATCGGGGCGCAACTCGTCGCACTTAGCCCGCCACGCCGACCACACCGCGGGCAGCCACCCGTTCATGGCCTTGTAACCGTAACGCAGGCCACGCAGGCTCGCCGCTCCCCAAGCCAAGTTGCGGAGAGTCATGCCTCGCTGCCAACCGCCGAACAAGCTGTCTTGCCCGAGGAGGTGAGTCGTCCGCTGAGCGAGATTGTATTCCGAAACCGACGCGTGCATCACGGTGTCCTCGACGGGCTGCATCGACACGATCCGCACGTCGGCCCCGCGGTCGAGGAGGCCGGTGACCTGATTGATCACAAACGTCTCGGAAAGAGCCGGGAATTTGGCCGACAAAAAAAGAACTTGCATCGGTCTCCGTGCCGCGAAATCGACGTCGACAAATCCTCATGATCATTCCGACACGGCTTCGGGTCAAACGGTCTCGGCACCCCGCCGCGTCGGCTCGACCAAGGTTGGTCAGGAAGGTTCCTTCGAATATAATCCCTGGCATGGCGACGGCCCATCAGATCAAAGCAAAGCCGGCCCGCGTGCCGGGCGTCCTCCGGCTCGCGCGGGCGATGGGCCATCGTCGGGCTATCGACGAGTACGACAACCTCGCCGAACGGGGCGTGCCGCAGCTGTTGGCGATCATCCGACACGAAGCGCACCGCATCGAGAAGTCGATGTAAAACAATATCACCGAGTCCAAGCACGCGTCTACGCCGGCAAGCGTGACCGCGTCCGCTCGTGCCTCACGCGGCTGGCCGAATTCGGCTTCGACCCGCAGCAGAACCCCACCGCACGCTGGGCGTTGGAGGTGGTGGACTCTTTCGATAACCTCGACGATTTTATCCAGGGGGGTCGCGCGACCCGGCACCTTACGACCCGAAGCGGGCCGAGGAGTTCGTGCGTTTCATCCGCGACGACACACGGCCCGAGACGATCGTGATCGAACTGCTACGCCGCGGGCATCGCTACGCCGACGGTTGTGGAGCCGCCAACGAGGGCGGACGCAACAACGCTACTTTCGCACTGGCCGGACACCTCTGGTCTTTGGTCGAATACGCCTCTACCCCCGGAACAGGTCCAGCCTACGGCCTCAACGAAGCCGAGATAATGGAGGTGCTCCACGCCTGGAACGCCCGTGATCCCTCGCCGCTCGACGACACCGAGGTGGAGGCCGTCTGTCGCTCGACTTCCGTCAATGGCATCCCCCGGCCACCCAAACCTGCGAGAAGACGCTCGGCGGTTGGAGGCCGGCCCGTGCTGGTCAACGCCGCGGACGTTGTACCCGAGTTGGTTCGGTGGGCTTGGCAAGACTGGCTCGCCCGAGGCAAGGTCACCCTGGTTGGCGGCGACCCGGGCTTGGGCAAGTCGTTCATCACCTACGACCTGGCCGCCCGGTTCAGCGTCGGCGGCCCCACGCCCGACGGCAAGGGCCGGTTCCCGCGGTGTGGCGTTCTGTTGGCCTCGGCCGAGGACGACCCCCGCGACACCAGCGTCCCCCGCCTCATCGGGGCCGGGGCCGACCTGAAACGCATCCGTTTCTTCGGCGGCATACAAGCCAAAGCCCCCGACCCCGGCCCCGGCCCCGGCCCCGGCCCCGGAAACATCCCTCTCGCCCCCAAAACCTCAAAGAACGCCGAACGCGACGCGATACCTTCCGGGGGGACCGATCGCTTGCGGCTCGATCTGCACATGGACCAACTCGATCAAGCTATCCGGGACACGCCCGATTGCGGCTTCGTGGTCATCGACCCCATCACCAGCTACCTCGGCGACGCCGACAGCAATTCCAACGCCGAGGTGCGCGTCATCCTCGACCGTCTGGGCGAGATTGCCGCCCGTCGCGGTGTGGTCATCCTCGTCGTCACCCACCTCCGCAAGAACACCGACAGCCGGGGCATCTACCGCTTCATGGGGTCGCTGGGTTTCGTCGCCGCGGTCCGTACCGCCTGGGGTGTCACCGAGGCCTACCCCGACGACCCCGACGACAAGACCCGCCGCGTTGCCGTGGTCAAGAACAACGTCGGAGCCGACGGCCACGGCCTGCACTTCGAGATTTTCGAAGCGCCCGAATCTCCCCACGGCGCATGCACCGTCCGCTGGGGCGAGCCGTTCACCGCCGGCCGCGACGAAGCGATGGGCGGAGACGTTGGGCGGGGCAGGTCCGGGGGCGGCGGGCTCAAGCCGACCAAGATCGCGCTCGCCGGCCAGTGGCTTCAAGTCTACCTGCGGCAAGGCCCCGAGCCCGCATCGGACGTGCGGGAAGCCGGCGAACGCTTCGGCCACCGCTACGAGAACCTGGCCAAGGCCATCGACAAGGTCGGCTGGAAAGAAAAGCTGAGTTTCGATGGCCGTTGGGTCTGGGGCTTGTCCGGTCAACCTAAACCGGCATCCACACCATCCGTGGCACCACCTGACACATCCGAGACAGGATAAGGGGGGTGTGAATATATCGCAGCTTCGTATAACGACCGCATCTTGGAACCTGCGGGCCGCAACTTCGACTCACGCACCGCATCTTCGCGTTTTCGCCCGAAGTTGCCAAGTTGCGATCCCCCCCCCCCCCCGGAAGACTCTGTTCCAAGCGTATCAGCTTTTTAAAACTTCGCACAGTCGTGGCGACTACCAAACCCGCCCCGACGACACCCAAAAACTCGGCCTTGTGCCAACTCGATCTAGCTTCACTTCCCCTCACTTCACGGAGAATCACCATGCTTACCGTTCACCAACTGTTAGTTCGTTTGCTCGCCGACGCCACCGGTCGCCCCGAAGCCGCTTTCGCCGACGATCTGGAACACGCCCGGCGTCACTACCCCAAAGCCCTGAATGGCCTGGACCAGCCCGTCCCCCCCGAACTGGCCGACGCCTTACGGGGCGAATCGTGCCCCGAGGCGGACCTGTTCATCCGCGAGCACTACCCGGTGAATGACGCCGGCCATGCCGCGCCCGAGGATGTGCTCCGATTCCTGCTGACGCTCGGTCTGGCTGGGGAAGCGATGAAACCATAGAACCGCGAAGCGACGCCGTGGACCCCGCCACCGTCCGCCCCGGCGTCCGCGGGTGCCTGACCGAACACGCTTGGCTCGCCGGCCCCCGGAACGCTTCCCGAGACGCGGGGTGGGCCGAGCGGGGGCGGCGGGAGGGGTGAGGCGTGTGTGTTATGAGACGATTCACTTACCAGTTGTCAGGAGCATTCTGCCCCAGCCACCCGCGGAGCAGGACGATACCTTCTTATTCTCTATTACGAAGGTATTAAACCACGATAAGAAATAACGTTGTCGTGAGCATATCCCCACGCACATGCCCAAAGAGCTAGCATACAGACAAGTGACAGAAAATCCGCTAAGCCCCAAATAAAATATATTTTTCTCCGGAAAATAAGAACTAAAACTACTACAGACCATTGAATCCAAGCAATTATTATCGACATACTTAGTCCAACCTGGTGAATCATTTCATACTCTGATTGGACACCATAAAATGGCTCATTTCGACCGCTGTACAAAACTAACATACCGGTTATTAGAGCTAAAAACGTAAATGCTGATAACAACGAAATATTTAAAAAATATGGCTGTTTAATCATCATCTCCCCAAGGGTTTCTGCACTTCTTAATGCAATCATCTACGTCATCGCAATCTGAAGTTGGATTTTCGCTTTGATTATTGCATTCGCAATATTGCCTACATAAATCTTCTGAAGGCAGATTTTTCCAGCCTTTCTTACCAGGAGCTTTTGTATCGTCATCTTTATCTACTGGTTTAATCGGTGTATGGTCGTTGTGACCAGGGGCAAACGGACTTTTATTAAACGGGTAGTCCCGATCTTGATTGATAAATATATGCTGTGATCGATTTTTGTACCATTTTCCATTGAAATACATATAGTCATTTTGATCTTTCATTGGAAATCCTCCAGTATCATCTCCCGGCCCCAAAAGCTGAAACCCTTTCCAGGGACCATCAAAATCACTCCAAACTATCGCACATCTATCATCTGATTCATTAGTTGCACGACCACGGATAACGTACCACTGAAATAAACCAGTTGGGTCCAAGTAATTAAAAGATTGTGATTTAATAAACTGATATAAGTTTAATCCTCCAGCATATTCAAGTGGGTCCCTCCCCAACCACCGCCCCAACCTCGCATCGCGATACCTCGCCCGGTTGTAGATGAGGTTCGTCTCGTCATCGTGATACAACCCTTGATGGCCGATGGGGTTACCGACGGCGCTGGTCTGCCGCACCGTAATCCCGTCGGGATCAAGCACCCGCCGCTCGCCGTAGGGGCCGTAGGCGTAACGCTCCACCACGCCCCCGGAACTGTCGGTCAGGCCGACGAGGTTGTACTGGCGGTCGCGGTGGTACCACAGCGTCTCTTCGCCCCCCGGAAGTCCGGCGTCGTAGTTGGTCAGCGTGAGCGGCTCGTCGATGTAGGCGCCGTAGGTGTACTGACGCTTGAGGGCGTTGGTCTCGTACTCGGCTAAGAGTTGACCCATCCCCGAGTCATCCGTGAGGTGCACAAACGCCGTTAGCACCGACGGGCCGCTGCCGGGGGCCGGGGCCGTCTTCGTCACCCGGCGGCCCAACGCGTCGTAGGTGAACGACGCCACGAGGTCGCCGTTGCTGTCCTGGACCTCTTTCAATCGGTTATCGAAGTCCCAGACGTAGGTGTTGCCCTCTTCGTCCAGCGTCAGGTTGCCATTCGCATCGTGTTCGAGCGGTTTGATCGTTCCGTCGTCGATCTCGAGGATCTCGTGGACGTCGTTGTGCTGGCGCGTCTCGTTGAACGCCGTGAGGACGCCGTTCTCGAGCCGGTCGCCGCCGTAAGTGTTCCAGTCGCCGACGAAGGACAGGCCGAAGCTCTGGCTTTCCGCGTTGGTGCGGGCCCACTGCGTCAGCCGGTCCTCGGCGTCCTGGGTGGTCGTGAAGCTGTAGCCGGACATCACCCCGCCCGCGGTGGCGGTGTCCAGGTTCTTGTTCGCGTCGTAGGCGTAGGTCGCTATGGACTTGTCAAAGAGCCTTGCAACTAAGTCCATGATACCGCCGGCTCGCCCCACGCCCAAGAAGAACCCGCGGGGCAGCGGCATGGACGACCCGGCCGGCGGAGCGGCCTACGCCCGGTTCGTGCAGACGGTGTTGTGGTACCAGCAGCACGGAAACGGCAAGTCATCGACCGTTCAGGACAAAACAGCCTTCGGCAACGTCCCGCCCAAGGTATTACCCCACACCCGCAGCCTGGCCCTCCGCAAGACCCGCAACGGCCAAGGCGGCGGGTTGAAGCTCGCCTTCAACTTCGACCCGCAGACCCTACGCAGCGAAGAACTCGGCGTCGTGGTGAAGGGCAAGCGGGCAGCGAGGGGCGGGGGTGAGGGGTTGGCGGTGGGGTGATGGGGGAGGTTGGTATAAAAACCGGAAAGACTCGGGAATCGAAGTTGATGCCCCCACTCACTGACGAGGCTCAAAGCCGCCTTGTCAGTGCCACCCGCCGAAGATTCTGCGGGGCTGGCAAAGTCGGGAGAATTGAGCTTAGCTGAGGTCATTTAGCCGGGCCATTCTGCCCCAGCTACCAGCCGCCTGATAAATTTGGCCCTACGCACTTTCAATTGAACTAAATGCATCAACAAGTTCTTGTGCATACGAATCGGCGTACTTTGATGTGGAAAGCGCATTTTTAATAGCGCTTCTCTGCGCGTCATTAAATTTGTCCATACCTCTACTTTTTATTGCGGATAAGACGCACCCAATTAATTCCGGCGCGGATCCGGTAACCGCAAGAACATATACAGGAAGATAATATAAATACCCTTCTTCACTCATAAACAATAAGTCATTCAACGATCCACGTATGCGATTTTCAAAACCAGGTTTCAGCCTATTAATTCTGATTTTTTTAAAACGTTTTTGAATATCTTCATATTCTGGAAAATCACGACTGCCAATACTGCGTGGAGCGGACATTGCGAATATATCTGTAAATTTATTGCGTATGTATTTACTCATTTAATGGCTACTTAAAACCTTCACATTTCTTAATTCCAGCTTCTTCGTCTTCAATGGCCTGTTGGTGACCACGACTGCATCTTTCTGCACGCCGATTCATTTCGGCGACACTTCTTGCCCTTCCTGGCTTTTTTAATTCCCGCATATATGCTTGATTAATGTGACAACAATTACCGTTTTCAAATCTCTGTCTTCCAGATATACAGTCTCTGTGTTTTTGGATTTTTGCATTTAATGTGTCCGGACAATCTTCAGGCGAACATGATCGCGTACGACCGCATGCGTCTTTATAATTTCTGTACATTCGGTTGCAGTTCCGTTGCTGTTGCCTAAGCCTCTGCCGCGCCAACCTAGCTGCCTTTCGACTTTTATATGCTTTAGCAATAATTTTGCCGCCGATGATAATCGGTATTTTCCACACGACTTCACCTGATGGGTCGATGTGAAAATGCATTGCCGCGTAGTGTGCATAAAGGGACTGACCGTCGATGTATTCGAGCGGATCGCGTCCTAAGAACCTCCCCAACCCCGCATCCCGATACCGCGCCCGGTTGTAGACCAGCCCCGTCTCGTCGTCGTGGTACAACCCCTGATGCCCCAGCGGGTTGCCGTAGGCCGAGACCTGGCGGATCGTCGTGCCGTCGGGGGCGAGGACGCGGCGTTCGCCGTAGGGGCCGTAGGCGTACCGCTCCACCACCGCCCCGCCCCCGGAAGTGAGGCCGATCACGTTGTATTGCCGGTCGCGGTGGTAGTAGAGCGTCTCTTCGCCCCCCGGTAGCCCCGCGTCGTGGCGGGTCAGCGTGATCGGTTCGTCGATGTACACGCCGTAGGTGTACTGACGCTTCAGGGCGTTGTCCTCGTACTCGGCCAGGAGTTGCCCCATCCCCGAGTCATCCGTCAGGTGGACGAACGCGGTCGTGGTGGAAGGCCCGCCAGCGGTACCGGGAACGGTCTTGGTGGTGCGGCGGCCCAGGGCGTCGTAGGTGTAGGAAGCCAAGAGGTCGCCGTTGCTGTCACGGACCTCTTTAAGCCGGTTGTCGAAGTCCCAGGTGTAAGTGTTGCCTTCCTCGTCAAGTGTGAGGTTGCCCTTCGCGTCATGGGCTAGCGGGGTGATGGTGCCGTCGTCGATTTCCAGGATTTCGTGGGCGTCGTTGTGTTGCCGCGTTTCGTTGAACGCCGTCAGCGGGCCGCTCCCGCCCCCGGAAAGGGCGTCGCCCGAGTAGGCCGACCAGTCGCCCACGTCGGTGAGGGTCCACGATGCCGACTCGTTGTTGGTGCGGTCCCACTGCGTCAGCCGGTCCTCGGCGTCTTGGGTGGTGGTGAAGCTTTAACCGCTCATCACGCCGCCGGCGGTGGCGGTGTCGAGGTTCTTGTTCGCGTCGCAGCCGTAGAGGGTTATGGACTTGTCAAAGAGCTGAACAACTGGTCCATGGTACCGCTGGTTCGGCCCGTGCCCAAGAAGAACCCGCGGGGCAGCGGGATGGACGATCTGGCCGGCGGAGCGGCCTACGCCCGGTTCGTGCAGACGGTGCTGTGGTACCAGCAACACGCAGACGACAAGCAATCGACCGTTCTGGACAAGACAGCTTTCGGAGACGTACCGCCCGAGGTGTTACCCCACACCCGCAGCCTGGCCCTCCGCAAGACCCGCAACGGCCAGGGCGGCGAATCGAAGCTGGCCTTCGACTTCGACCCGCAGACCCTACGCAGCAAAGAACTCGGCGTCGTGGTGAAGGGCAAGCTAGGAGCGGACGGCGGGGGTGAGGTGTTGGCGGTGGGGGTGAAGGAAGGTAGTGCAGGGGTCGGAAGGGATTAAGGCCAAAAGGAAAACGACCAGATGAATCCGACCTTAACTGCTGTTATTCATCTTTGTGTAGCACCGGAAGAAATAATAGAAGAATAGCAAATGAACATAAAGTAAATTTAAGCATACTGCTACTTATAAAAATACTCAAAAACTGCCTCTCAGTTACAACTAGATATAGATATAGGCCACATGCGCCTGCGGCAGTAAATTTTACAGTCTTCAAAATATGTCTTGTAAATTTTTGCATTAGTTCGAGCATGCGTTTTCAAGGCAATATTCTTTTGCTGATGGTAACAGCGACTCAATAATTCCGCCGATACCTGAACCAGCTAAAGCGCCAGCACCTGCCCCACCCCATCCGCCGGGCGATCCTATTATGGTACCAATCAACGCGCCCTTCCAAACTAAGTCATTAGAATCTTTTGATGCATTCGCTATTTCACATGCGGCTAAGTTCCCAAAATAAGGCTTCAATGTATACCTAGGCGCGTTATCAAAGATATTGCCGTTGACGCAGCATTTATCTTTATTTTGCGCAGGCTTCCACCACGTTCCTTTGGTTTCATTCCCACAACAGGCCCACCCGGTCGAGTTCGGATCATTGACGTTTTTCTCGACCCCGCCGCACTTCACCGGACAGGGTTTGAGCTGGTAGCCGCCCGAACCAAAACTTGATCCGCTTGAACCTCCGCCGCTTCCGCCAGGGCTAGACCCTAAGTAGCCACCGCCTTTGCCGAACTGCTTAAACCCTCCGCCACCGCCCCCAACGCCACCTCCAGCGATGAAAGTCAGTCCCGGATTGGCGGCCATGGCCTGATGTAACCGGGCCATGTGTTGGCGTTGGTGGCCGAGGCGGACTTTCCGTTGTTGGCTGTAGAACTGCCTGCTGGCTTTGAGCAGGGTGGGCAAGGTATTTACACGGAATTTGGCTACGACCCGACGGCCCGTCGGGTCCAGCAGGTTCAGGGGGCGGCTGGTCAGCAGCAGGTAGAGATGCGGCCCATCGACGTAGCCCGAGGGGTCGCGGCTGATGAACCGGCCGATCCGCGGGTCGCGGTAGCGCGCACCGTTCTTAATCAACCCCGTCTCGTTGTCGTGGTACAGCCCCTGGTGCCCCAGCGGGTTGCCGTAGGCCGAGACCTGGCGCACCGTCACGCCGTCGGAGGCAAGGATTCTTCGTTCGCCGTAGGGGCCGTAGGCGTACCGCTCCACCACGCCCCCGGAACTGTCGGTCAGCCCGATCACGTTGTACTGGCGGTCGCGGTGGTAGTAGAGCGTCTCTTCGCCCCCCGGTAGCCCCGCGTCGTAGTTGGTCAGCGTGATGGCTTCGTCGATGTATTCGCCGTAGGTGTACTGACGCTTCAGGGCGTTGTCTTCGTACTCCGCGAGGAGTTGACCCATCCCACTGTCGTCGGTGAGGTGGACGAAGGCCGTCGTACTGCTGGGACCCCCGGCCGTTCCGGGGGCGGTCTTCGTGACCCGCCGGCCCAGGGCGTCGTAGGTGCAGCTCACCAGCAGGTCGCCGTTGGAATCACGCACCTCTTTGAGGCGGTTCTCGAAGTCCCAGGTGTAGGTGCGGCCTTCGTCGTCGAGGGTGAGGTTGCCTTTCGCGTCGTGCTCGAGCGGGGTGATGGTTCCGTCGTCGATCTCCAAGATTTCGTGGACGTCGTTGTGCTGGCGGGTCTCGTTGAACGCCGTCAGCACGCCGTTCTCGAGCCGGTCGCCGTTGTAGGTGTTCCAGTCGCCAACTAACGACAGGCCGAAGCTCTGGCTCTCCGCGTTTGTGCGGGCCCACTGCGTCAGCCGGTCCTCGGCGTCCTGCTGCGTCGTGAACGAGTAGCCGTTCATCAGACCCCCAGAAGTGGCGGCCGAGAGGTTCTTGTTTGCGTCGTAGCCGTAGGTGGACCAGCCCAGGCCCGGGCGGTCGTTCAGGCCGGGGCCGGTCTCGACCGTCATGGCGGTGGGCAGGTGGTCGCTGCGGCCGTAGGCGGTGGTCCGCGTCAAACCGTTGCCGAGCGCGCGGGCGGTCTCACGCATCGCGGGGTCGTAGGTGAAACTGGCCACTGAAGTGGCCAGTCCGCCCCCGGAAGTGCCGTCCGCATCGCGGGTGATCGTGGCGAGTTGGTTCCGGTCGGTGTAGGTGCGGGTGACGAGGCTACCGTTGGGGTAGGTGATGGACGTCAACCGGTCGGCCGCGTCGTACCCCCGCAAGTGCGTGTAGCCCGCCGGGTTCGACGAGACGTTGCCCCTGATGTTTTCCGAGGCGATCAGCGAGTCGTCGGTGTAGGCGTACGTCACCGTGTTGCCGTAACGCTCGGACTCGGCGGTGAGCAGGCGGGAGGCGCGGTCGTAGGTGAAGGTGTCAGTGTCGGTCGGGGGGCCGGGGTTAGGGGAAGCGAGGGCCTGGGCTTCGGCGGCCGTGAGGAGGCGGTCGTAGAGTCGGATATCGTCGAGCTCTCCGCCGAAGTCCCAGTAATCGTTGAGGAAGCTGCCGAAGCGGATCGGCCCGGCGGTTTTGAAGTCGGTGAGGATCGGTTCGTCGACGGTGAGGGTGCCGTCGAGATAGACCTTGCCGCGGCCGGCGTTGCGGTCGAAGGTGGCGGCGACGTGGTACCACTGGCCGAGGGTGACGAGCCCCGGGGCGGAGCCGGCGACCGCGCTGGCGGTGCCGTTACCGGTGTTGAGAAGCAGGTCGCGGTCGTTGGTGTTCCAGCGGTTGACCGTGAGCGAGAAGCCGTCGACGGCGGCCCCGCCGTTTTTGTTGGCCAGCAGCGTCTGGATGTTGGTCTCACCGGGGCGGACCCGGAACCACGCGGCGTAGGAGAACTCTTGCCCAAGCGAGATCCAAGGGGTCTGCAGCGTGTCGTTGTTGCCGTCGAGGGTGGCGGCCCCACCGATGACGCCGGCGGCGGGGTCGAAGGCGGCGCCGTTGAGCAGCGTCGTGTCCTTGCCGCCCGCGGGGTCGGCGGCCACCGTCCCGGAAATCTCGTCGAGCCGCCAGCGGTGGATCGGTCCCGGCTTGGGTTCGGCCCCCGTGGCCGCGGCGTCGCGGTACTGCTTTGCGATCAGCCGGCCGGCGAGATCGTACACGTGGGTACAGGTCTCGCCGAGCTGGTCGGTTTTCACGGCCGGGCGGTGCAGGGCGTCGTGGGTCACCGCGACGCGGTCGTAATCGGCGTCGCCGACGAGGCTTGCCGGGTTATGGCCGGGGTAGGCGGTTTCGGTCTGGAGGTTGCGGGGGTCGTAGGTGTAGCTCGTCACGCCGTCCTCGGCGTCGGTGATGGTCAGGGGGTTGGAGTTCTCGTCGTAGGTGTAGGCGGTGGTGGCGTTGATGCGGTCGGTGTGGGACGTCTGCCGGTCGCGGGCGTCGTAGACGAAGGACTGGGTCGCGCCCTTGGCGTCGGTGGTCTGGACGACGTTGGAGTTGGCGTCGTAGGCCGTCAGCCGGACGGTGCTTTCGGCGAGTTCCTGGGTGTCGCGGCATTCGATCTCGCGGTTCCGGGAGTCGAAGACGCAGTCCTCGCCGACGCCGTTTCCGGGGGCGGGGTCGCGGAAGGAGACGCGGTTGGCATTGCCGTCGTAGCGGTGGTTCGTGGCATGATTCTCGGCGTCGATCGTGCGGAGGGTGCGGCCCGCGCCGTCGGTTTGGCTCTTCTGGGTGTGGCCGAGCGGGTCGGTGGCGACGGCGGTGAGCAGCAGGCCCCCGGAAGTAGCGCCGGAAGTCGGGTCGGTGAAGATCCCGGGGGCGAAGGTGAGGGTGTCGTAGTCGGCGGTGGCGGCGTCGCCGGTGGGGTCGACGGTGAGGACGGTGCGGCCGAGGCCGTCGACGAAGCGGGCGGTGGTCTCGCCCTCGGGGTTGGTGACCGCAATGCCGTAGCCGTCGCTGCCCGAAGCGAAGAATCCGGCGGGGAGTTTGGTGGCGATGACGGCAGAATAAGTGTTGTCCAAACCGCTGCCGTCGGTCAGGTCATCGTCGTAAGTGTAGAGAGTGGTCAGGCCTTGGACGACCCCGCCGATCTCTACGGCCGGGTCGCCCGGGAGCGAGCCGCCCGCGATCGGAACCGAGTCGGGGTCCACAGCGAGGAGAGGCACGAGCCAGGTGGTGGTGGCGACCGGGCGGTGTCGGGCGTCGTAGCGGGTGGTGGTCTCCTGCAGCGTCCCCCCGGAAGTGTCGGGCAGGTCGGTGAGGACGGTCGGGTTGGCCGGGGTGTTGGGGAAGGCGACGCTGTCCACGTCCGCCACCCGGCCGGTGTGGGTGACGTTGCCGTGGAAGTCGTGGCGGGTGATCGTCGCCCCCCGGAAGCTGCCGGTCCCATTGCTTCCGGGGGCGGGCGGGTCGATCACGGCCATGATCCGGGCGCAGCAGACGCCCCAGAGCCGGGAGAAGTCGTGGCCGCGGGCGTCGGTGGTGGTGTCGGGCCGGCGGTCGAGGAAGTAGGTGTAGGTCTCGGTCGCGGCGTCGGGGGTGCCGGGGGCGGCGGTGCGGCTGGCCAGCAGGTTCCGGCCGGTGTAGGTCATGACCGTCCGCGCATTTCCGAACCCGTTCGCATCGGCGTTGTCAAAATTCCGGGGGCTGCGGACTTCGGTGACGTTGCCGTGGGGGTCGTAGAGGGTCTCGGTGGTGGCGGCTAGGGCGGTACCGAAGGCTTCGGTGACGGTGGTGCGTCGGCCCTGGGCGTCGTAGGCGAAGGTGGTCCGGAGGTTGCGGGGGTCGGTGACGGAGGTGAGTTGGCCCTCGGCGTCGTAGACGCGGTCTTCGACGAGGTAGGTTGCGTTGGCCCCGGCGGTGCCGTCCGCGGCGCGGGGCAGGGCGAGGAGGTAGGCGTCGTTGGCGGCGATGTGGGCCGGGGTGTCGTCGGGCTGGGGCAGGCTAACGCTGCCGCCGAGGGTTTCGGTGACGACCCGCGTGGGGCGGTCGTTGATGTCGTAGACGGTGTAGGTTGATCGGCCGTAGGGGTCGGTGCTCGAACGGCGGCGCTGCGCGGCGTCGTAAGCCACGGACGTGGTGAGGCTGGTGCCGCCGTCCGGGGCGACCTGAGTCGCCACGACGCGGTTGCGGGCGTCGTAGACGTAGGTTGTGGTCTCGCCGTGGCGGGTGCGGGTCAAGACCTTCTGCGTGCCGGTCAAGTAGGCGGTAATGGTGGCGACGGCTTCGGGCGTGCCGAAGGCCTCGACGCAGCTGGTCTCACGGTCGGCGGCGTCGAACGTGCAGACTTCGCGGTTGCCGTTGCGGTCGACCGTCTCGACGAGGATGTTCTCGTCGCCGCTGCCGACCGCACCGTAGACGAGCCGCTCGGTGGAGCCGTCGGCGTAGGTGACGGTGCTCAGCCGGTTGCGTTCGCCGTAGGCGTAAGCGGTGGTTCGGCCCTCGGCGTCGGTGGCGGAGACGAGCTTGCCGCCCCCGGAAGCCGTGATCGTCACGTCGTAGGCGTAAGTCAGTTCGGCCCGGGGGTCGCCCGGCCGGTCCGCGGGGGCGACGGCTTTGACGAGGTACCCCACGCCGTCGATCGCCTGGGGGTCGCCCGTGCTGGAGTAGAAGTACTCGGTGACGTTGCCGTTGGCGTCGGTGTAGGTCTCGCACTGGCCGACGGCGTTGTAGGTCCACGTCTCGGTGGCCTCCGCGGGGGTGCCGTCGGCTGCGGTCTTGGTCAGCACGTTGCCCGCCGCGTCGCGGGTGTAGACCGTCTTGCGGCCCAGCCGGTCGGTGGACTGCATCAGCCAGTTGAAGTCCGGGTGGTAGGCGCGGGCGGACGACGAGTTGTCCGGGAAACCGGCTGCGGTGTAGAGGCGGCGCCCCGTGTCGCATTGAAACGTGCGTTCACGGCCCAACGCATCGATCTGATCTCTGGGCATGCGGAACGGGAACGGCGAGAAACGCTTGACGAACTCCCACGACGTGGCGCTGGGGTCCAGCACGCCGCCCGGCCCGAGCACGACGTTGGTGGCGAACTCCAGGCTCTGCAACTGACCCTCCTTCTGCTCGATCCGTTTCAGCAGGTTGCCGCCGTAGTAGGCGTACACCGTGCTGTTGCTGCCGGAGAGGTCACGCTCCCAGTTGGAGTAGGCCAACTCGCCCGCGCCGTTGTAGATTTTGACCAGACGGTTATCGACCTGGCCCACGGGCGGGTTGCTGCCGGACTGCCAAATCGCCTTGGTGAACGACACCGTCTTGCGGCGGTGGCCGGGGTCGGCCGCCACGTCGTAGATCAGGTACTGCTTCAGGTTCGGGTCGTTTGGGTCGTCCTGGTAACCGAACGTGGAGGCTGAGCCGTCGGGGTGATCGACCTGTTGCAGCCGGCCGGAGGTGTCGTACTGGTAAATGATGAAGCGGCCGTCGGGCAGGTCGATCCGGGTCGCCGGGTACGACCCGCCAACCGGGGTGCCGTAGGTGAACGAGGCGGACCGGCCGTAGGCGTCGGTGACCCGATCGAGCGCGTAGCACAGGTTCAGGTCCGCCGGCGCACCCGGAGCGGGCGGCAGCGGTTGCTGATAGGTGAAGCTAAAGCCCACGCCGTTGGCGTTCTCACGCCGCAGGATCCGGCCCTCGAAGCTCGGCGTGGAACCGCCGCCCGGGCTCGGGAACAGGTCGAAGCACCAACGCCGCCCGTCCCGGAAGATCACCTCGACCGCCCTGATCTGAGCAAGGTCGGAAGTCAGAGCCCCGGCATTGGTGTGCGTGTCGCCGTTGACGGTCCAAAACGCGTCGTAGCCCCGGACCTCGCGCATCTGGCTTGCGTAGGCGAGAAAAATCCCGTCATTCAGCGGCGAACCCTGGGCGGCGTCGAACGCGACGGCCTGCTGGCCCGTGGCGGTCGGGCTCTGGACGTTGACCCGGGTGCCGAGCGTGCTGGAGGCGTGGACCCTGAGGACCGGCGACAGCGAGAGGGAGCTGTTGGCCCCGAAAGTGCGCGACGCGCGCGGCACCGGCGAGGCCGGGCGGAGGACCCGCGTGATGTGCAACTCCGGCAGCCGACCCACCCCACCCGGACTCATCGGCCCCGCCGACGCCCCGCAACTCGTGCAGCCGACGCGGCCCTGGGCGGCGGGCAGGCGGACCCGGTAGTCGTAGCCGTAGTGGATGTAGATCCGGTTCATCGGATCGACACGCGATCCCTTACAGACTTCTTCATTATCTTGAGGCGAATCCGTCGTGTCACATATGTCGTTGTTCTCCGGCGGCGTCTCGTCGGGGGGAGTGTCGCACCCGGGTGGTTGGTCGGTTTCTTTGCCTGACCCCTTGTTCCCGCAGCTCTGAACCGGCGGGGCATCGCCCGGCGTATTTTCCCCCGCATCCCCTGCCGGGTTACCGGATGCCGGCCCCGTCGATACACACCACAAACACATCAACACGACCGCGAACATCCAGCCCCGTAAAGCGGCCCGACCACCCGATGACTTGCACCCGATCAACATGCCGTGTCCCCTGAAAACACGCGGGCAACGACCCGCGAAGAAAATGATTGAAGTTCAAACACGGACTGAGTCGAAAACGCGAAACGCACGCGTCAAGGCACCGACACATCGACCGACAGCTGCAACGTCCCGATGGCCTCCGGCGACGCCGCCGTCACCGACCCGCCGCCGATGATCGATTCGTCGGCGTAGAACCGCGCCGACGCCACGCCCCGCCGGTTCGCCTGCACGCTCACGCAGGGCAGACCGTTGCCGAAGACGCCGCCGTCGTTGGCCAAAAACGTCACCGCCGCCTGCGGCCGGGTCCTCACCCGCAGCCGGACCGATTCGCCCTGATCGAGCGGGTAAACCATCGAACCCACCGCCTCCAGCGGCTCGGCGTCCGGCGTACCGAACGCCAGAAAGTCCGTCACCCGCTGCGGATCAACCACCGCGAGGTAGGGTTCCGAGTTCTTCCGGAAGGACTCAGGATCGTACGACGGACCGAGACGAATTCGATCGACACCCGCTGCCCCCAACGGGTCAAACGCTTTGCCCGCTCTGCGCTGGTCCACCAAACCTGAATTTGACTCTCGCTCAAGCCGTCGCAATTCTGTCACCGACTCACGCTGACGCAGCTCTAGACTGGAGTAACGAAGGCCCAAAAATTCTTTCGCCCGGTCGCGGCGTTCGCTCTCCACTTTCGGTGCTTCAGATACGATGGTCTCTTGGGCATCGGCTGATTGATCTGTACCGGTCGGAACAAGCAGAAACAAGAAAGCGCCTGTCCCGGCCAAGACCACTACGGCAAGAAACTTGTTTTTCACTAGGATCCCCTGAAAAAGATTCTTGAGCTTATAACTTATGGTCTGTAACAAGTCAAACATAAAAACCGTTTCCACTCTCATTTTCGTCAATTTATTTTTAAATTGAAGCTAAGCCACGTTCTGAAAAAAGAAAACGGTAACTGCTTGAAGTGATCGCGAACCGGGCGGAGGTTACGAACTTGCAAGCAAACTTTTCGTGGTGGGCAGCGGCCCATCGAGAGCGTTCAGCCGGTCGATGTTGACATGTCTAGAAAAGCCTAAGGTTGCGTTTAAGCCTGAGTATGGCCTGGCTGAGGGTCGCGGCCAGGACCACACCTCACCGCAGCTCCTTAGGCGGGATCAGCATCCTTCGCCGGCCTGCCGAGGACGGTCGATCGTGGCTCAGCTACTTGATCCCCGCCCACTGCTCGTGAATGGCAAACAACCATTCATATCTAAAATAAGGCCAATCCACTAGACGGGTTCCAAACTACGTTCAGATAAAGTAGTTACTAAAGACCACGGTCAGCGATAAACAAAGCAGACCTTTTTCGTCTCATGATTCAAATCGAATCCTGCCCCCGCTACTTCTCGGGTCGTTTCCAAGACAACCGGCCCACCCGTTCAAGCAGGACGCCGTCGAGACCACTCGGCGGTTTTTTGCTTTTTACTCACGGGGGTTACGGGACTCGCCGATCTGGTTGAATTTGGCCCGACGTCTGTCGTGGTCTCTCGCCAACCCCGGCCGGGGTTACGGGGAAGTTGTCGGTCCTTGGGGGGCGGGTCGTTTCGAGTAGTAGGGATTCCCAGGCGGCGCAGCGGTGGTGGGCGGTGTGAGATTCGGCGACGGCTTGGAGGGCGTGTTGGCCCCAGGCCCGCGCGCGTGCCGGGTCGGCGGCCAGGTCTCGGATCGTTTCGGCCAGGGCTTGGTCTCGACCGATGGCGAAGGCTTGACCGGCCCGGGCCTCGTGCAGGATGTGAGCGACCTCCGTCTCGGCCGGGCCGACGAACAGGGCGCCCCGGCCGGCCGCCATGATGCCGTAGAGCTTGGAGGGGACGACGATTCCGGTGAAGGCCCGGGCTTGGCTGATCAGGTGCACGTCCGCCAGCCGGAGGAGGTCGTCGAGTTTCTCGCGGGGCTGGTAGGGATAGAACACGACGTTGGGTAGGCCGTGCTCGGCGGCAAAATTCCGCACCGCCGCGATACGCTTGCCGCCGCCGACGAACACGAACCTCAGGTCGTCGCGGTCGCGCAGCCGGCGCATGGCGTGGCAGATGGTCTCGACGTCGTGGGCCAGCCCGAAGTTGCCCGCGTACTGCACGACGAACCGGCCGTGCAGGTCCCACGTGTCCCGGTAGGTGGACGCCAGAGGTCGGTCCGCGGCGGCGCGGGGTGGGTTGGCCGGCCAGACCCCGATGGTGGCGACCCCGCGGGGGGGGATCGACTTGCCGCGGACCCGGGCCTCCATGCACCGCCCGAGCACGACCACGCGGTCGGCCCGACGCAGGCACCGGCGGTTCAGGCGTTCGAGCAGACGGATGTGCAGCGCGTCGTCCGAACTTATGCCCGCCGCGACGAGCACGTCCGGGTAGAGGTCCATCGCCCAGTAAACGTGAGCGCAGCCCCGCAGCCGTTTGAGCAGCCCGCCCACCGCCGCGATGAACGGTGGCGTCGTCAGTGTGACGACCACGTCCGGCCGACGGATGCGGAGGGCCTTGAGCGTCGCGGCGGCGTAGAACAGGCCGAAGTCGATCGCACGCAAGACGATCCCCCGCTTGCCGAACAGCGACAACCCGACCCGGTGCACCTCGACGCCGTCACGGTCCTCGCGCCGGGGCAGCTTCGCACCCGACTCGCCGTAGATCGACCGCGAGGCGATGACCGCGACCTCATGCCCCCGGTCGACCAGGTATCGGGCCAAGTCCTCGCAGTGCTGGGCCGTGGCCGAGTTGTCCGGGGCGTAGGGCTGGTTGAGCAGCAGCACACGCATGACGGGGATCATCGGGCAAGACGGCGTTGCGTCAAATGGGGTTGCCCGACGGGCGGTCCGAGCAGCACGAAAACGGCTGGGCCAACTGGCAGACGGCCACCCGACGCGGGGCGGCCACGACCGCGTGATCCGAGGTCCGCGACGACCGCCGACTCCGCTCGGAACAGGTCGTGAACCTGTTCGAGGACTTCGCGTGAACACCCAGACCCGCGGGATAAGGAAAACGTAACCTAATGGCCGGCGACGGCAGACCCCGGCCGCCTCATTCCACGTCCCCGACCGATCATGATCGACGTCTTAATCATCACCCACAACGAAGCGGCGAACCTGCCCCACTGCCTGCGCTCGCTCGAAGGCTGGACGCACAAGGTCTTCGTCGTCGATTCCGGATCGACCGACGGCACCGCCGATCTCGCACGAGAACTCAACGCCGAGGTCGTTCACCACGATTGGCCCGGCTACGCCCGGCAGCGGAACTGGGCACTCGACCACCTGCCGCTTACGCAGCCGTGGACGCTGATCCTCGATGCCGACGAACTGGTACCCCCCGGCCTCCGCGACGCCCTGCTCGCCGTCGCCGAACGCGACCCCAGGGCGGTCGCCGAAAACGGCTTCTTCGTCAACCGGCTGACCTATTTCCTCGACCGGCCGATCCGTCACTGCGGATACTTCCCTTCCTGGAACCTGCGGTTTTTCAAACGCGACGCGGGCCGCTACGAAGACCGCCACGTCCACGAACACGTCGTCATCGACAACCCGGTGGGCTTCATCTCCGAGCCGATCCTGCACCAGGACCGGCGGGGCCTCGAGCACTTCTACGCGAAGCACAACCGCTACTCCACGTTGGAGGCTCGCGAGATATTCCGCGAGATCCACGGCCTCCGCGACGACGACGGGGCCGCCAACCTCACGTCCGACGCCCGCTGGCGACGCTGGCTCAAACGCAACGTCACCCGCGTCGTTCCGTTCCCCGGCCTCTGGCGGTTCCTCTACATGTACTTTTTGCGTTTCGGGTTCCTCGACGGCTGGGCCGGCTACCGCTTCTGCCTGCTGATCGCCAGCTACGACGCTATGGTGGCTTTCAAGTTAAAGATCATTCTGAAAGGCCTGGCCAACCATACAGATTCAAAAGAAAATCAAGCCGCCGGTTCGCAAACAAGTCTAGCTGTGGCTGAGGGGTCGATCGGCCCGGCGTTTCTCTCTCGTGAACAACCGCGGTCAGATCGCGTCTCGTCCAGGTCGGTAGATTTGCCAGAAATCAGCCCTCCTGCCGAATCTACGCCGGCACCCGAAACCATCGAAAATTCGCGTCGCATCCCGGCAACGGTCGTGATTTTGGCTCACAACGAAGCCCGACAGATTAGCGCTTGCATTAGATCGGCAAGCATGTTTGGCCAGGTTCTGGTCGTAGATTCAGGCTCCACAGACGATACGCCCGAGAAGGCACGAAAAGAAGGCGCTGTCGTCCTCAAACGGCCCTTCGACAATTTCGGATCACAGCGTAATTTCGCCGTGGATTCACCCGAGGCTAACTATAAATGGCAATTACATCTCGACGCCGACGAAAGGATGACGCCGAGGTTGGCGAGCGAAATTATGGAAACGCTCGAAACTAAAGCGGATCACGCGGGCTTCTTTATTGCGAGTAAGCTGATGCTTGGTGATCGATGGCTCAAGCACGCAGGCGATTATCCAACTTACCAAATGCGGTTAATTCACCGGGATCGCTGCCGATTCCAGGCCATAGGACACGGCCAACGAGAGTTGGCCACAGGGCCGACACAGAAACTTCGCGAGCCTTATCTCCACTATGCATTTTCGAAAGGCCTTGAAGCATGGTTCGTAAAGCATGTCGGCTACGCGAAATTAGAAGCGGAACAAGCATTAACACCTTTCGACGGTAGCAAGTTGGACGTGTTTTCAGGGGATCGGGTAAAAGCCCGGCGGATGATTAAGTTCATAAGTTGGCGCTTACCGTTTAGACCCTTCGGCCGCTACTTCTATCAAGCGTTTGTGAAAAGAGGGTTTATGGACGGACGAGCGGGATTTACCTTTGCTTTGATGATGGCGACATACGAAGCGATGAGCCTCACATTTTTGAAATGGTCTCGTTCCGTTTCGCGTTCGGCTCACCTCAACGGGGGCGGCCCCGATGACACATCAACCCGTCAAGACCCTACCTTGTGACCCGGTTTGAGGTGGCTTATCGACCGAGTACTTTTTATGCGCCACGACAAAGAACGACTTCCAAAGTGGCCAGGGCCGTCCGTATCCGGACCATATATCAACCTCGAACCCCGCCAAGTCAAGGCACCGTTTCATGCCGCGGCAATCGAAGAACCGCAGGTGTTGACCAAGGGGGTCGTAATGATTGCTGTAACCTGCTAGATCGATAAGAATATTCTTAATTAAGCCGTGGTAAGGCGTCGTAAGAATGAGTTTACCGCCGTCGTTTAAGAGCTGGTTGGCCGCAACCAGAAACGCGCTGACGTCGAACAGGTGCTCGATAACCTCACTGCTGAATAGGGCATCGAACGACTCCGCGTACTGCGGCAAGAGCTCTTCGATAGTGCCATCGCGAAAGTCAATCCCCGGATAATTTTTGCGACCGTGCGCTACCGCGGCTTGGCTCAAGTCGATCCCGGTGGGGTCGTAGCCAGCATCGCAGAAGAACTTGCAGAATTCTCCGGTTCCGCAACCGGCGTCAAGTATCTTGGCGTCAGGACCAAGCCGAACATGCTTACGTAAGAGAGACTTCCGTTGATCGACCGTTGGGTCTGAGTAGCTTTCGGGATCGCTCCAGTAACGTTCGTAGTAGGATCTAATATCTGACATAATGGAACCTAACCAACTTGCGGCGGCATGCCGAGTTTACCTTGACAATAAGCTATAGGTAGAGGACCTACATCTGACGTGCAAAGACGTAGCTTAGCTCAGATCGACGTGAAGTACGAAAGTACCTGGTCGTGTCGCGAGAAGATCGCTCGGCTGTTTTGGAGCGTTATCCAGGCGACTGTATTCCGTTGGTCGCCGCACAACGCGTACCGCTGGCGAGCCTTTCTGCTTCGGTCTTTTGGCGGCAAGATCGGCCGAAATGTTCGCGTGCGACCCACGGCAAGAATCGAAATACCGTGGCACCTTACCATCGGCGAGAACTCTTCCGTCGGCGACTACGCCATCCTTTACTGTTTAGGAAAGATAGAAGTTGGCAGAAGGACAACGGTCAGCCAGTATGCCCATCTATGCGCTGGCACCCACGATTATTCGTCGATTAGGATGCCGCTGATCCGCTCACCGATCACGCTGGGAGACGACGTCTGGATCGGGGCCGACGCCTTCGTGGGACCAGGCGTCCGTGTCGAGCGGCTCGCCGTCGTCGGGGCCCGCTCTTCGGTCTACAAAGACGTCGAAGCGAACTGGGTCGTCGGTGGCAACCCGGCCCGCAAGATCAAGCCCCGCATCCCGGCCGAGCCGCCGACACCCGGGTCGGAAACCGGCGAGCCGCAGCCCCAAACCGAGGCCTGAGCCGCCTTATGGCGGCTCCCGCCGGGCGAGGGACGGGAACTAGAAACCTTCCTTTGGATCGCCATCAAGATGGTGTATAGTCCGACTTCAGTACCGTATTGATGTGTGTAACGACATCAACGCCCGCATCTGATCAGCTTTTGAGACCGCGGCGTGAAACGTAAAGGCCTGGTCGTAATATCCGTCCTTGTGGTACTTCTGCTTACCGCGGAGGGCGTGGCCCGCTGGGGCCTCGGGTTGGGCGATCCGCCCCTGTCCGTGGCCGACCCGCAGATCGAGTACCTGTTCAAGCCCGGCCGGTACGAGCGGTTCGGCAACACGGTCTACGTCAACCGCCACCACATGCGCAGCCCCGAGGCCGACCGCTTCCCCGTCCTCATGATCGGCGACAGCGTGCTCAATGGCGGGTCACAGACCGACCAGTCCGAGCTGGCTTCGAGCCTGTTGAGCGAGAGCCTCGGCGTGCCGGTCGGCAACGTCAGCGCCGGCTCGTGGGGCCCGCAAAATCAACTCGCTTACGCCGAACGGTTCGGGCTGTTCGGAGCGGAGCAGGTCGTGCTGATGTGGAACAGCGGCGACACCGCGGACGTCCCGACTTTCGAGCCGATCGTGGGGGTGGCCCCCGCGTTCCCCGGGACGCGACCGCCGTCGGCGTTGTGGGAAGGCGTCACTCGTTACTTGCCCCGCTATCTCAAACGCCAGAAAACCCCAGCCGGCCCCACCCCCAACCCGGCAACACCGAACCCGTCGGACGTTCCCGCTCCAGAAGCCCTCGCCGCGGCCGATGAACTCATCCGGCGGGCACGAGATGCGGGGGCCGATGTCCTGATCGCCCTGCACCTCGAACGCGAAGAATCTGAGGCCGATCACCGACCGGGCTACGGTGTCTGGCAGAAGCTCGCCGCGGACCGCGGCGTGCCGGTGGTCACCCTCGACCTGCCGCCGTCGGCCTACCGCGACAAGATCCACCCGAACGCGGAAGGCCAACGACTCATCTACGAGCAGCTACGGCCCGTCATCCGCGCCGCGCTCGGCGCCTCGCCTGCGCGACAAGACGCCGACGGCGAGTAACGCTAGCCCGAGCAGGCACCAGGTGTAGACCGGCAACGCGACCCAGCGCCCAAAAGGGCTCTCGACCAGACCACTCACCCAGCCGACCCGTCCGCCGAAGACCCGCACCGCCGCGGGAAGGTTGACCGCAAACGGCAGCAGCAGCCCCACGGCCAGGATCGCCACGATCCGATGCCGTCGCCGCCAGCCGCACAGCAACGCGCACACCGGCAGGGCCAGCAGCACCGCGTCGTAGAAGCGGTGGTACACCACCAGCAGGCTCAGCGCCGCGACCAGCCCGAGTACCGTCAGCTCCGTCGGCCGGTCCCCTCGCCGCGGCACCGCCAGCCAGGCCGCCGCCGCCAGCCCCGCCACCAGGCCCCACACCACCGCCGCCGCCACCCCCCGGTGCTCAATCGCGAGGTGCGTCAGCGGCGCCAGGTCGATCATCTGCCAGCGGTGCGGGTTTGCCGGCATCGGGTCGCCGTGACCGCCGTCCGTAAAGGCCGCCAACTCCGCCGCCAGCCCCGTGGGCCAATCGACCCCGGCCAGCCACAGGCGGGCCGCGCCGAGACCCGTCAGCCCGGCCGCCACGGCCACCGCCACCCCCGCCTCCCGCCACCCGCCCCGCAGCAGTACATACAAAACAAAAGGCAGCGACAGCTGCGGCTTCAGGCCCACCGCCAGCCCCAGCACCAGCCCGGACACCGCCCAACGCCGCCCCGACCACCCCGCCCACAGCCCCAACATCACCAACGCCGTGGCCGGCAGCCCCAGCTGGCCGAGCCGGAAGTTCGTCTGGATCGGGGCGAGCAGGCACAACGCCGCCGCCAGCGCCAGACCCCGGATCGACGCCGGCCGCACCCCCGCCAACCTCCAGCCCGCCACGACCAGGGCCACCACCGACAGTCCCCCCACCGCCGTCCAGGCCCGCACCGCCCACGGAAACGGCAACGCCGCGGCCGGGCCCAGCAGCGGGTACAGCCCCGGCGGGTACAGCGCGGTCAACGCCTCGGCGTCCCGCCGCGAGCCGGTCGTCCCCGGCGCTTCACGCCACACCGCCCGACGTGTCGCAAGGTCGTACACGTCGCCCCCGGCCAGCCAGGCCCGCGTCGCAACGTACACCTGCGTGAAGTCGTACGGCTCGGCCGGCACCGAAAGCGGCCCCCGCCATAGCAGCACTCCCGCCGCCAGCAGCAGGCCGGCCCCCGCCAGCCGTCCCGCCGTCCGGGTCCGCCGGGCCCGCTTCGCTGCCGAATCGTTCATACCTCGCCGTCCCGATCTGCGGATCACCACCGGCCGTCGCCGCCCGGACCCGGCCCGCTTGTCTCCACACACCATACCGCGGCCCGCCCCCGCCCCCCGGTGACCCCGGCGGGCGCCCGCAGCCGCGGGACGCAGGGGATCGGCCGTTTCCGGATCGGACCCGCAAGCGTTACGATCCCCAGCCCCGATCCGATCGGACCGCCCCATGCACACCCCACCCGCCGACCACCCGGCCCTGCACCGCCCGATCGTCGTCGTCGGGGCCCCGCGGTCCGGGACCACCATCCTCGGCTCGCTGCTGGGCACTCACCCCGACCTGACCTACCTCGAAGAGCCCCGCCTGACCTGGAAGTTCGGCAACGACCGGCGGTCGGACATGCTCCGCCCCGAACACGCGACCCCGCCGGTGGTCGCGCACATCCGCCGGGCCTTCGCCCGCCGGGTCGCCGAGGGCGGCGGGCGGCGGCTGCTCGAAAAGACCCCGAGCAACGCCCTGCGGCTGGGGTTCGTCGACGCCGTGCTGCCCGACGCGCTCTACGTCCACATCCTCCGCGACGGCGTCGAGTCCGTGCTCTCGATCGCCCAGTTCTGGGGCCGCCACACCACCGGTATCCCCCGCCACAAGCTCGCCCAACGCCTCCGCGAGCACAAGCCCTCCCGGCTGCCGCACTACGGCAAGGAGGTGCTCCGCCGCCTCGCCCCCGGGCTTATGGGTGGGGCTTCGCCCTGGGGCCCCCGCCTGCCGGGGATCGAGGCGATGGCCCGCGAGCTGCGGCCCCTGGAAGTCGCGGCCTTGCAGTGGCGCACCTGCGTCGAGCGGGCGGTCGACTTCGGCCGGTCGCTGCCGCCCGACCGCTACCTCCAGCTGCGGCTCGAAGACCTGGGCGTCGAGGTCGCTCGCCGCATCGTCGAGTTCGTCGGCCTGCCGCCCAGCGACGCGGTCGACCGGGCGATCGACGAGCAGTTCCGCCCCACCGACCCCTGCCGCCGCCGCGCCGCGGCCGACCCCGCCGACGTCGCCCTGATCCAGATCTGGATCGCCCCGACCCAGCGCTGGCTCGATGAGACGGACGGCAACGCCTCACCGGCCTTGCGATCGATCTAAGCCGCTTCTTTCTCTGCGTTTTGCGGGGGTGATTCCTGCCCCAGAAGCGGGGGCGACGCCGAGGCGTCGTGCGGCATCGGTAACGCGAAGCCAATTCCCGTTGCGAAGTCACCCTCAACCAGACGCCCCAGCTCGTACTTCTGCTCACACCCGAGCCCGATCAGCTCCGGCCGCCCCGACACCGCCTCGCCCCAGCGGTCCCGCAGCTCCCGCGAGAACGCCAAAAGACGGGGATCGGACTTCCGCCGCGCCGCCTTCGCCGCGGCTTTCGCCGCCCGCTTACGCTCGGCCAGCTCTCGCTTCTTCGCCGCGACCGCCTCCGCTTTAGCTGCGGCCTCTTGCTGGGCCGCAACGTCCGGGGGTGCCGCAAACCCCATCGGCTCCGCCGCCGCATGCTTCGTCTCGACCCCGTGGACCACCTCGGCTTCGCCGCTCGCCCGTTCAGCTTCCTTGGCCGTCTCTCGTGCCTGTTTTACCACCGCGGCCAGCTCGGCCCGTTGCGTCTCCGCCGCCGGGCCCTCGGCCGCCGACCGCTCCAAACGCAACGCCTCGGCTTCCCGCTCTTCCGCCCCGGGAAACGCCACCGGTTCCACCTCGTCCCACCGACTCCTCGGGGGGATCGGCAGCACCACCCGGCTCTCCGCCATCTGCCCGCCCTGCGTCTCGTACGGGAACCAGTACGGCGTCCGGTCGTCGCCCGTCCGCACCCGGCGCTGCCAGTAGACATGCACCCGCCGCCGCGGGTCCGCCGCCTTCTTCTTGCTTGTCGTGTTCCCGATCCCCGAGACCCGGAACGCCAGCGGCACGAATCCCAGCGCTTCCCAGAACCGGTTCGCGGGCAGGTCCTGCCGGCACCACAGCCCGAACAGCTTCACCCCCCACGCGCTCTTCTCGAACGTCGCCCGCACCAACGCCGCCCCCACCAGGCGCCGCCGGTGCTCGGGGTGCAGGTTCAGCTGGATAAACTGCCCAACGTGGTCTTGCTTCATGTACCGGTCCACCGCGATGCAGTACCCCAACAACCCGGAGGCGGGCGCATCCGCCACCAGGACGTTGCCCAGCTCGATCCGCTTCTGGATCGCCGTCGCCGGCAGGAACCCAAGTTTGTCCGACTCGGCCTTCTGCCGCGCATCGATCCAGTTCAAGCCCTCCGCGTCGTTCTGCATCTGCCCGTGGTTGGTCCAGGTGAACACTAGCAGCGACACCACGCCGGGCTTGCCCGAGGTGCTGACCCAGAAGACGCTGACCCACACCTTCGCATTCACGGAGACGGTCGTCGGCATCACCACCTGCGTATCGTTGCGTTCCGTTTCCCCACGGAAATCCACCTGATCGAACGTCGGCATCTCTTCGCCGACATGGTTGTAGAGCAGGCCCCCGCAGGTCTTCGAGCTTGCCACGGCCATCCGTCGCCGGGTCCTTGACCGCGATATCGTCGAGCGGGTGATCGACTTGCTCAAGGACTGAGGCCATGCATTTAACCGGTTCGACAAGGCTACAAAGCTATACGCCGGCGTGTTTCAGTTGGCCTTCGCGCAGAGGTATCCGCCGGTGATGTAACATAACTCTGCCGGTTAATCCGAACCAGACACGCAGACCCGCATCAGACCAGATGCAAGATACTGAACAACCCAACCTGGTTCCCGATCCCAAAAATCGCTGGTTCGAAACCCATGACCTGCACAAAAACTTAGGTCAGCGTACCGCCCGCGGTGGTGCTGTGACGTTGGGAACCACGTCGGTCAACTCCGTCGTTACCACCGTCAGCACCGTCCTCGTCACCCGCAACCTCACCGACGAAGACTTCGGCCTCTACGGCATGGTCATCGTCCTCACCGGCTTCGCGTCGATGTTTGTTGACCTGGGTTTGTCACGCGCCGTGATCCAGAAGCCACAAGTCAACCACGCTCAAGTCTCGACCCTCTTCTGGATCAACCTCGGCATCGCCGTCTGCCTCGCGATCTTCGTCGCGGCGGCGACTCCACTGATCGTCTGGTTCTATAGCGAACCGAGGTTGACAACCATCAACCTCGTGATGGCGGGGTTGTTTATCCTCAGCGGTCTCGGGCTGCAGCACCGCGCTCTGCTGACCCGCCGGATGGAGTACGGCCGGCTCAACCTCATCCAGCTCGCCGCCGCCCCGACCGCTTCTCTAACCGCTGTTGTGATCGCTTTCCTTGGCGGGGGGTACTGGGCCCTCGTCGCGCTGCCGGCCGTTTCGCAGCTCGTGACGGTCGTCGGCACCTGGATCGCCTGCCCCTGGGTCCCCGGGCTTCCACGCAGAGGTGCCGGCGTCCGCACCATGCTCGCCTTCGGCGGCAACGTCACCGGGTTCCAATTCATCAACTACTTCGCCCGCAACGCCGACAACGCCATGCTCGGCTTCGCCTGGGGCGCCGGGCCCCTGGGCCTCTACACCCGCGCCTACAGCCTGATGATGCTGCCGGTGTCTAAGCTAAACTCCCCGCTCACGAACGTCGTCGTCCCTGCCCTGAGCCGGGTCGCCGGCCGCCCGGAGACGTACCGCAACGCCTACCGCAGCGCCATCGCGGTCTCCGCCGGCTTGACCACGCCGGCGATCCTGTTCTTCATTGTGCTGTCGCCGGAACTGGTCCCGCTGCTGCTCGGCCCGCAGTGGGTCAGCACCGTCCCGATCCTCTTCGCCCTGAGCGGCGCGGCGCTCGCGGGCGCGACCAACGCGGCCGCCGGGTGGGTCTACCTGAGCTGGGGCCACACCGGCCGGATGTTCCGCTGGGCCCAGCTCAGTGCGGTTCAGCTCTTCCTGGTGCTCGCCGTGTCGATCGGGCACGGCCCGCTAGGGGTGGCCCTGGGCATCTCGATCCATCAGCTGATCCTGAAAATCCCGGCGCTCGCTTACGCTGTTCGAGGTACACCCCTGCGTGTGAGCGACTTCCTCGGGCCAGCAGCGTTTCCGACCCTGGCGGCTCTGATCAGCGGCGCCGCGGCGCTGGGCATCGACCGCGCCGTGCCGCCGGGCTCGACGGGGCCGGCGACGATGCTCGCGGTAAAAACCGCTATCTTTTGTGGCCTTTACGCGGCTGGCTTATTGGCGACGCCTCCCGGCCGGGCACACCTCAACGCTTTCAGGCAAGCGGCGAGCCTGCTGCGAAGCGGCCGATAGAGACCAATATGCGCAACGAAAACCAGTGACGGCCCTCGCGATTTATCTTCCGCGACCAACGACTAATGGCAACGGCGAACAGCCAAGAGGTCACCGCGTCATCCAGACGCCTCATCGACATGCCGAACACCGTCCTATGTACAATCGAGGTAACGATATTTGTACTGGCGGTGAAAGCCCCAAGAGCTTTAATTCCATCAGGACGGTCAACTTTATTTGGTTATAGTTGATTTTCTCGCAGGCCGTGACGCGTCCTGATTATTGCACACGAGTATCGAACTAGAAAAAATCTGCTTAGTTTCAAACACAAGTGACACGGGCTCACGCTACCACTGATAATTAAATGCCTAACAGAAAACCCCGAGTAGCTATTTTAAATTGCGTCGCACTGAATACCGGTGACGCTGCGATCTTGTATGTTTTGGTACAACAACTGAAAGAGGTTTATGGAGATACGGTCGAGATTCAAATCATTGACGCCAAGGCCAGCGAGTCACAAGGTTTCTATAGAGAATTAGGTATTTTTTACGATGATCCCTATAATTCCTCAATGTCTGATCATCCGAAATTGTATCGGCTAGTTTTTGGCATCCATTGCATTGGCTTGGCTTGCGTTAGCCAAATGCCTAAAGGGCTGGCAAGACGCTTTATAACTTGGTTGAATCCACGGCTTAAGCCTATTGTCGATGCTGACGTGGTGGTGGCGACCGGAGGTACCTACTTGGTCGAGTACTACGATTTACTTCCACGTTTCTACAGTCTGATGACGTCGATTCTTTTCGGCAAGCCGTTGATTTTGTTCACGCAATCTCTAGGACCTTTTGAAAAACTGTTGAACCGCTGGATGATTCGTTTTTGTTTCAATCGATGCAGCCATATGTTTCTCCGCGATGAACGGTCACGTCGTCACTTGAAAGCGATTGGCGTTTGTGATCGTATCACCGTCTGTAGTGATGCGGCTTTTGACCTTCCGGCTAAACCCGCATCTAATAATTCTGACGCCAATGGGCGGGGACCCAAGGTTGCTGTCTCCGTTCGTGAATGGAAAAAATTTGACAACGTTAGTTCCGACTTAGGGATGGAACGCTATCTGGATGCGATGAAGTCAACAGTCGAGGTGCTGGTCCGGGAGTGTGCCGCACGCATCACCTTCATTTCGACATGCCAAGGTGCCGCCGGCTATTCCATGCGAGACGATCGAGTTGCTGATCGCGTGGTCCAGATGCTGAGTGAAGACGTACGCGCCTCAGTTCAAGTTGACCGATTGTTTCGAACACCGCTGCAGTTTGTAGATGCTATGCGTGATTTTGACTTTGTCATAGCGACGCGGATGCATATGGCTATCATGTCGATGGTGGCAGGCACACCCGTTCATGCTATAGCCTATGAGTTCAAAACAGTTGAATTGTTCGATAATCTGGGGTTAGGTGAAGCCACAACACCAATTAACGAAGCTGACGCTCAGGTTCTGATGAATCGAGTTCGAGATACTTTGGATAAACGAGACCATATACGCGATATCATCACCAAACAAATGCCCGATTTGCGGACATCAGCACGTATGCCCCTAGAAATATTTCGTGAAGCCGCACTATCTCTTGGATTTCCAGTTGATGGATCTGCCCAGCAAAACCACGGCAGCCGATGATGGTTGTTTGATAAATCCAGCTATACAAACATTGAGTGCACAAACAAACGACAATAGAGCCTGTTATGCACTTTTTATAGAGACTACCCTTGCCCATGGCAAGGAAGCCCTAAACCAGCGATGTCACGGACGACGAGTGGGCGTTTGTCGCCCCGTACCTCACGCTCATGCGAGAAGACGCCCCGCAACGCGAAGACCCGCTCCGCGAGCTATTCAACGGCCTGCGTTGGATCGTTCGCACCGGCAGCCAGTGGCGGTACCTGCCCCACGACCCCCGGGGGTTCCCGCCTGACCCCCTCGGGATCTTTGGTCCAGTTGCTATGAGAGGATCGGGGGTGGGTTGATCGGATGCTGAGCCGTAGGGAGGGGCGCAGCCCCGACCGGAGGGTCAGCATCCGGGGCGGCCGGGAACACCCCGGCCTTCGAGCCATCTAACGTCGCGGCATAAGCCGCAGGGGTCTGCCAGTTCAACGACGAGTGCGGACGACGGTGGTTGTAATCCATTCGCCACTCGTCCAACACCACACGGGCTTCCTCCAAGCCGAGGAATAACTCCCGGTTCAGCAGTTCATCACGTAGTTTGCCGTTGAACGACTCCACGTAGCCGTTCTCCCAGGGGCTGGCCTACTGGATGTACAGGGTAAGCACCGACGCCCACCCAAGCCAGCGTCTCACAAGTTTGGCCACGAACTCCGGGCCGTTGTCACTACGAAGATGCTCTGGGGCGCCACGCACCGCGAACAGGTACTGCAGTAAGCCGATGACGTCCCGGCCTTTGTACGACCGCGCCGGCTCGATCGCCAGGCACTCCCGCGTGAACTCGTCGATCACCACCAGCAGCTTCAACTGCCGCCCGTCTTCGGTCCGATCGCTGACGAAGTCGTAGCTCCAGACGTGGTTCCGATGCGTCGGCTTATGCCGAACACAGCTGTTATGACTGCCGCCAGAACCAGGGAATCGCCTGCGTTTTTGCTGCTTCCGGGGGACCTGCATGTGCTCCTGCTTCCATATCCGGTGGACGCGATCAAAGCCGACCGACCAGCCTTGCTTCACCAACTCGGGATGAACCCGCTCGCAGCCGAACCGCGGACGGGCATCCACGATCCGACGCATCGCCTCGATCAACGGACGATCCTTCACCGGCTGCTTCAACCGGTACCGCTGCGTGCTCCGCGGCTGAGCCAACGCCTTGCACGCCCGACGCTCACTCACCTTCCCGTGCCCCAAACGGCGACACACCGCTGCCACGGCCCGACGCCGACGCTCGGGGTTCACAAGTTTGGGCGCGCTGCCTCCCTCAAGATTTGGATGTCCAAAGCCTGCTCGGCCACCAGTTTTTTGAGTCGGGCGTTCTGCTTCTCCGTCTCTTTGAGCTGCTTGGCCATCAGCGGGTCCATGCCGCCGTACTTCGTCCGCCAGCGGTAGTACGTCTGCTCGCTCACGCCGAGCTGACGACAGACCTCGGGCACCTTCGAGCCCTTGCCTAACTCCACGTCGGGCTGACGCAGCTTCGCCACGATCTGTTCGGGGCTATGTCGCTTCTTCATCTGAGAATCCTTTCCGGCCAAAAGCCGGTACAGATTCTCTCACAACACATGGATCATGATTACAGGAGAGGGTCAAGTCCGTGTGCCGTGGGGCCGCAAGGTACAATGCGACGTAATCGGGGCACAAAAAAAGGACCCGCATTGCTGCAAGTCCTTTCGTTAACTGAAGTAGCGGGGGCAGGATTCGAACCTGCGACCTCCGGGTTATGAGCCCGACGAGCTACCAAGCTGCTCTACCCCGCAAACGAGTAGTCCAACAGCATAGGGGAGTCGATGGGGCTGTCAAACCGTGGCGTCGGGGCGGGGGGCGGCCGGGCGGGGGGGGTCCTTTGGGGGTTATCGCTTCATCGGGTGGGGGGGGTGGTCGAAAGGGACTGATACGCCGACCCGCGGAGGCCGCACGGGTTGGTCGAGAGCGGTACATACGGCCTGCGGAGGAGGTTTCGGTGTCGATCAAACTCAAGCTCGTTCTGCTGGCCGCGGTGCCGTTGGTGGTGATCGCGGGTTTCGGGGTTGAGGGGACGCTGCGCAACGCGCGGGTGTCGGGAGAAATGCGTGACCTGCGGGCGTTGGCGGACCTGGCGGTGCGGGTCAGCGCGACGGTGCACGAGACGCAGAAGGAGCGGGGACGGACGGCGGGGTTCCTGGGGAGCGGGGGCACGAAGTTCGGGGCGGAGCTGGACCGGCAGCGAGCCGAGACCGACGCCCGGGTGGCGGAGCTGCGCAGCCATCTCGCGGGGTTCGACGCCGAGGCCTTCGGCCCGGACTTTGCGGGGGGGCTGGCATCGGCGTTGGGCGATTTGGATCGGCTGGCGGAGCGGCGGCAATCGATCTCGGAGTTGAGCCTTTCGACGGGCGAAGCGTTGGGGTACTACACCGCGATGAACGGCCGGTTCCTCGACACGATCGGGGAGATGGCGTTGGTGAGCGGGGACGCGGCGTTGACGCGGGAAATCGCGGCGTACGTTTTGTTTCTCAAGGGCAAGGAGCGGGCGGGGATCGAGCGGGCGGTGCTGACCAACACGTTCGCGGCCGACGGCTTCGGGCCGGGGATGTACCGCAAGTTCGTGTCGCTGGTGACGCAGCAGGACACGTACTTCGGCGAGTTCGCGGCGTTGGCGACGGCGGAGGCGGCGGGTTACCTGGAGGCGGCCCGCGGGGAAGCGGCTTTCGGCGAGGTGCGGGCTTTTCGTGAGGTCGCGTTTGCGAACGCGGCGGCCGGCGGCTTCGGTGTCGAGCCGGGGGTGTGGTTCGCGACGATCACGCGGAAGATCGACGGGCTCAAGGGCGTGGAGGACGCGTTGTCGGACCACCTGCAGGCGCGGGCCGCGGCGGCGGAGGCCGTCGCCGACCGGGCGTGGGTGTTCGTCGCCGGTGCGACGGGGCTGGTGGTGCTGCTGGGGTGTTCGGGGGCGTGGCTGACGATGCGTTCGATCACGCGTCCGCTGGGCGGGCTGGTCGCGACGATCGCGGAGATCCAGGCGAGCAACGACCTGACGCTGCGGGTGGATCGGAAGGGCGGAGACGAGCTCGCGCGGCTGGGCCAGAGTTTCGACGCGCTGGTCGGCACGCTGCGGGAGATCATCGGGCGGGTGCGGCAATCGGGCGAAGAAGTCGCCGCGGCCGCGACCGAGGTGGCGGCCTGCAGCGAGGAGCTGACGGCGACCATGGGCGAGCAGTCGTTGCAGGTCACGTCGATCGGTGCCGCGGTCGAGGAGATGTCCGCCAGCGTGGTCGAGGTGTCACGCCAGGCCGCGGACGCCGCCGCCGACGCCGACCGCGCCGGCACGGTGGCCCGCGACGGGCAGGGCGTGGTGGGCCAGACCGTCAGCGGTATGGAGGGCATCCACGAGGCGGTGACCCACTCGGCCCGGGCGGTGAGCGGCCTCGGGCAGCGGGGCGAGCAGATCGGCCAGATCATCGCGGTGATCAACGACATCGCGGACCAGACCAACCTGCTGGCGCTCAACGCCGCGATCGAGGCGGCCCGGGCCGGCGAGCACGGCCGGGGCTTCGCGGTCGTCGCCGACGAGGTGCGCAAGCTCGCCGACCGCACGACGCAGGCGACCGACGAGATCAGCGCGTCGATCACGGCGATCCAGGACGAGACCGCCCGCGCGGTCGAGCGGATGAACACCGGGACGCAGCAGGTCGAGGCCGGCGTCGAGGCCGCGACCCGCGCGGGCGGCAGTCTCGAGCAGATCGTCGGGACGTCGGACGGGCTGGCGCAGAAGGTCCAGGCGATCGCGGCGGCGGCCGAGCAGCAGTCCCTGGCGTCACAGGCGGTGGCGACGGGCATCGAGTCGATCGAGGCCGGGGCGTCGCAGTCCTACGAGGGCACGCGTCAGGCGGCCGAGGCGTCGGAGCATTTGTCGCGGAAGGCGGAGGACCTGCGGGAGCTGGTGAGCCGGTTCACGACGTAAAGGCCTGAGGTTGACGCTCAGTCGTAGGTGGGTTTGATCCGTTCACGGACCCAGTCTGTCAGATCGGCTTTGCTCATTTCGCCGGCCGCGACGGCCAGCGTGACGTGCTCCAGGTCGTCGGGCTCGGCGACAAGCCGGTGGCCGTTGATGATCAGGAACGTGGTGGCGGCCAGCACCGAGGTCCGTTTGTTGCCGTCCTCGAAGGGATGGTTGAGGTTCAGATGAAACAGATAAGCCGCCGCCATGGCGGCGAGGTCACGGTGCAGGTACTCGCCGCCGAACTGCTGGCGTGGCATCGCCACCGCCGAGTCCAGCATCCCGGGGTTGAGGATGCCCGCGGCACCGCCCTCACGTTCAACCGTGTCGCGGTGCAGGAGCAGGACGTTTTCGACGGAAAGAAAGCGCAGAAATTCGGGGCGGTCGGCCATTGTCAGGCCAACCGTTTGAGCATGTCGCCGTAGCGCTCGCGCACCTCTTCGATCGCGTCGCGCAGCTCGTCCTTGGGCACCCCAACGTGGATCGGGCTGACGATCAGGCTGCCGTCGCGGACGACCGCTTCGAGCGGGGTGGTCTCGTCGATGCCGAGCTGTTCGCGGAGGCTTTTGTCGATAACGAGGGCTTGGGTATTGCCAAATTTTTTGAGCATACGGACCATGGCGACTCCGACGTAAGTTGTTTCGGACACTGTGTCCCAAACGAAACACTTAATCTGAACCAAGGTGAAATAACCTTGTCAGCGTATATCTGCTTACGGTATACCATCGGTCGACCGTGATCAAGGGTTGAAAATAGGTAAAGAAATAACCGCGCGGCAGCTTCGCAGCCGCGGGCTTTCGGGTGGGTTTAGGCTTCCGTGGCGTGGATGAACTGCCGGTAGAGGTTGGCGTAGGTGCCGCCGCGGGCCAGCAGGTCGGTGTGCGGGCCCTCTTCGATGAGTTTTCCGTGGTCGAGGACCAGGACCTTGTCGGCGTGGCGGATGGTGCTGAGGCGGTGGGCGACGACGAAGCTGGTGCGGCCGGCGAGCAGGACCTCCAATGCTTTCTGGATGCGGGCCTCGGTGAGGGTATCGACGCTGCTGGTGGCCTCGTCGAGGATGAGGATCGTCGGGTCGGCGAGCATGGCGCGGCAGAAGCAGACGAGTTGGCGTTGGCCGAGGGACAGTGAGCCGCCTTTCTCGCCGACCTCGGTGTCAAGGCCGTGGGGCAGGGCCTCGAGCAGGTCGAGGCAGTCGAGCTTGCGGGCGGCGTCGATCACCTGCTCGTCGGTCGCGTCGGGTCGGCCGAGGCGGATGTTGTCGAGCACGCTGCCGGTGAACAAAAAGTTGGACTGCAGGACGATGCCGACGCGCTGCATGAGCGCGGCGGTGGCGAGGTTGGGGGTGGGGGTGCCGTCGATCAGGACCCGGCCGGCGGTGGGCAGGTAGAACTTGCAGATGAGCTTGATGACGGTGGACTTGCCGCTGCCGGTGTGGCCGACGAGGGCGACGGTCTGGCCCGGCTCGGTGGCGAAGGACAGGCCGTGCAGCACCGGGCGGTCGGCGTCGTAGCCGAAGCGCACGTCGTCGAACTCGACCCGACCGGCGAGCCGCGACGGGCTGACGGCGTCGTCGTGGTCGAGCTTCTCGGGCTCGGTGTCGAGCAGCTGGAACACGCGCTCCGCGCCGGCCATGGCGGAGAGGGCGGTGTTGTACTGTGTCGCCATGATCCGGATCGGGTTGAAGAAGTACGGGATCATGAACCAGAAGACGACCAACGCGGCGAAGGTCTTGGCCGGGTCGTCGCCGGCGAAGAACCCGCCGCGCAGGACCTGGTAGCCCGCCAGCAGCGTGAGCGCGGCGATGATGAACTGGCTCTTGAACTCCAGCAGCGGCAGCTGCGTGCCGGCGAGGCGGGACTGCACGAGGTTGTGCCCGGCGTGGTCCCGGACCAGGGCGCGGAACAGGTCGGCGTTGACCTCCTGGCGGACGAAACCCTGGGTGACCCGCACCCCGCCGACCGACTCGGCGATCGTCGCGGTGACCCGGCTGAAGCTCTCCTGGATCAGCCGGGCCTGCCGCGTCAGCCGCCGGGTGAAGTAGCGGTTGATCACCAGGATGATCGGCGTGACCGCGAGCACGAACAGGAACAGCGGCGGGTCGTACCACAGCATCACCCCGGCGGCGACCACCATGCCGCCGCCCTGCACCAGCGAGACGAACAGCACGTCCTGCACGCCCTGGCGCACGGCCTCGGCGTCGGAGGTCACCCGGCTGATGATCCGCCCGAGCTTGGTGCGGTCGTAGAAGCCCATGCTCAGCCGCTGCAGGTGCGCGAAG